>DBTJ01000170.1:64994-72710 GCA_002306985.1 Verrucomicrobia bacterium UBA1319 | reverse complement strand
GGGGTGTGGCGCGCGGCGCGAGCGCCCCCCCGGCCGAGCTGGTTCGCGAATTATACGAGGCGGAAAACCGGGGCAAGGCCGAGCCGTCCGGTTCGCAAGACATGGTGGGCCTGGTTTACCCGGGCATCAACCGGCTGGATTTCGATTTTGCCGCCAACGGCGGGGTGTTTCCGGCGCATATCGAATCCTTGAACACGCCCCGCGTCGCCCGCTGGCTCGAGCAAGTGATTTACATCCTGCCCGTCGCGCCCCGGCCCGAGGGGTATAATCCACTCGGAATTAAAAAGCTTTCGCCACGGTGGATTGCCCGCTTGGGAAAAACCGGCCAGGACTGTTTTAGCGCCATCCGGAATATGAATGTCGAGGCGCTGGGCGCTTCCATGAACGATTGCATGAAATGCTGGGAAAGCCTCCTGCCGCAGACGGTGAAGCACCCGGCGCTGACGGTGGATATCAAGGGCATCCTGCGGGCGTATCAAACGCGTTACCCGGGCGCGATGTATTCCGGCTGTGGCGGCGGCTATCTATTTGTTGCCTCCCCGGAGCCGGTGCCCGGCGGTTTTCAAATCCGGGTGCGGCTGGCGGACTCATGAACTCACATCCCGTCATTGTATCCGGCGCGTTCAACGATCTGCGTTCGCCGCAGATTCGGTTCCTCCAGGAAGCCGCCAAGCTCGGACCGGTGAGCGTGCTGCTTTGGTCGGATGACTGCGCGCGCCAGTTCGCGGACAAACCACCCCAGTTTCCCCAAGCCGAGCGGCTCTATTTTCTGCAATCCATCCGCTTTGTGGAGCGCGTCCAGCTTGTGGATCATCCGCCCGAGCTAGCGGGGTTGCCCCAACTGACTGGAAGTGTCGACGGTGTATGGGTGGTGGCGGAGGGCGAAAGCGAATCGGGAGTTACTCCGGTTACGGCTGGCTGGCGGAAGATTGTCGTGACGCGGGAGTCATTACGGGGTTTTCCCGAAATCAATCCAGTTTTACTGCCGACGTCATCGCCCCGCAAAAAAGTGGTCGTCACCGGATGTTATGATTGGTTTCATTCGGGGCATGCGCGTTTCTTCGAAGAAGCCAGCGCGTTTGGTGATTTATACGTGATCGTGGGCCACGACGCTAACATCCGGTTACTCAAGGGTTCGGGGCATCCGCTTTATTCGCAGGACGAGCGCCGCTATGTGGCCGGTTCGATTCGCTATGTGACCCAGGCCATCGTCTCGACCGGTGAAGGCTGGCTGGATGCCGATCCGGAGATTCGGCGTCTCCGCCCCGATATTTATGTCGTCAATGAAGATGGCGACAAAGGGGGGAAGCGCGAGTATTGCCAGCAAAGGGGCATCGAGTATCAAGTTCTCAAACGGGTTCCCGCCCCGGGGTTGCCCGCCCGCTCCAGCACGCATTTGCGCGGGTTTTAGCGGGAAGCTAAAGGGTGTCGCCGCGGCCCCATGCTCCGTACCGCGGTTTGGTCGTGAAAAATCTCATTTCGGCTTGGAACGTTTTGCGCCGATGGCTTTGGGTTCAGCTCAGTGACTTTGTTGACGGGTAATTTGCTTTCGACGAGAAAGCCGGAATAGCAGTAAAACGGCGGAAATCCAGAGGATAAAACGGGTTCCGAAACGTCCAGGGAAGAAGCATACTTCGTACTCACCCCAGAGCAAGTGGCCACCTTGAGGCGTCTCTCCGTTTAGTACGATGGGGGCCAGGATACCGCACGCAATGAGGTGGTGAAAACTGGCGATCGGAGCAAAAAACAGCCAGCTCAAAACCACCAGGCCAACGGCAAATACGACCCTGCGGCTAATTTGTTGTCTGGCGTCTTCCATATTGTCTCTGTTCGGCGCGATGGATGTTTATTAGTTTGATCGTTGGCATAGGGGGATGAGGTTGTTGACTTGGATCTCCCAAACGCTTCAATTAGCCGGTTTTGCGCCGCGATTATCCGGCCCGAGTTAACAGCCGAATCCAAAGCGGTTTGGGGAGGGGCGAATTATGCATAGAGCGGATACCTTGCGAATTGGAAAACGGACGTTCGTACAGCTTTTAGATTGGGCACCTAGGCTTCAAACCCAATGGCAGAAGTGTTAGAGAGTGGTGCCGGTGGCCGGACTCGAACCGGCACGGAGGTTAAATTCCCCAAGATTTTAAGTCTTGTGCGTCTGCCATTTCGCCACACCGGCAATAGCTGATTACGAATCACTTGCAGTGATTCTTGGCCGTTTAGTTGACTTTACGCTCAGGCCATCGGTCTACCAGGCAATAAAAGCATGAGCAGACCTAGAATGGGCCAATCCAACAGCGTTCGTGCTAGCCCGGCAATCGGTCAAACTATTCAGCCCCAAAACTTCTCGTTTCAACTGCGGCGCATCATACCAGAGAGACCGTGATGACCGCAAGCGCCCAATTCCTAAGCTGCCAGGAAAAATAATCCGGCCATTCTCCTCGCTGCCATGGCATCTGTTGTCTTTATGTAATCAGCCCGGAATCTGTTTTATGGAATCCAGTTAATAATGATGGGTTCACCAGGCCAACTGGGGGAGGGCAGGGCAGGGCATGGCATAAAAGGCTTCGTCCAATCGATGCTCCTGGCTATGTCTCCGAGGTTTTTTGCCCATTAGATGATTACAGGCCAATTTTACTTGGGCCAATATGCTTGCATGGCGCGGACCCACTCATCCGCCATGAGTTGATGGCCCGCGTAGGTTGGATGGATGCCATCCCAGATCCAGTATTCGGCGGGCGCGCGCTTCGTTGCGTCCTCGAATAGCTTTTGAAAATGCACTACTGGAGCGTGGTATTTCTCGCCCAGTTGGTTGACAATGGCTACTCGACCCGCAATTTGGTCGCGGTACTTTTCCCAATTCGTTTTTTTCTCACCCACGGGCAGGCCGAAGGGTTCGCATAATACCAACCGCACGTTGGGCAAAGCTTTGACTGTTTCCGCAAGCAACTGGTCGTATTGCTGTTCGTATTGGACGGCGGAGACGCCAAGATTCAGGTCGTTAACCCCGATGAGAATACTCAGGAGGTCGGGTTTAAGGTCCAGGGTGTCGGTTTGCCAGCGATGAGCAAGGGCCGAAACCGTGTTGCCGCTGATGCCTCGGTTCATAAAAAGAAGGTGTCGATCGGGGAGATCGGCGCCAATTCGGGATGCGATGAGCGCTTGGTAACCATGGCCGAGGATGTGGTTAAGATCCGCGCTCCTTCCCCGGTTGCCATCGGTAATGGAATCGCCCTGGAATAGAATTCGCGTTCCCTCGGCAAACCCCGGCATGGGCTTCCCGGCCTGAGGGTTGATGGTGGCGCAACCGATTGGCATGGCGGCCATAATCACCGTTAATAATAACCATTTGAATTTAGACATGTTTTTCTCCTGATTGGTATCGCCTTCATCATGGAACTTTGGGCTGGCATCTGAGGTGTTTCCTGGATCAGTTGATTGATTAAGGTTCAACCGTAAGCGTGCTGACCCGCTGTTGGCGCGAGATGGTTAGCGAAAGTGTCTTGGATAAGCTGGGAACTTGCTGGAGTAAGCCGGCCACGTCGTTGACTTTGTCGCCGTTGACCGAAAGGAGGACATCGTTTTTCATCAACCCGGCTTTTGCCAGGTTAGATCCCGGCGGGATTTCCAGGACTAACACGCCGGTTACCCCGGGCAACCCGAGCGCGGACATTTCGCCCATGCCGATGAGGTTGCGCACGCTGGCGCCGAGCCAGATTTTTGGAGTGGCATCGCGAGTGGCCTCTCCGGTTGCCGCCGGTTTGGCCGCGGGGAGGACCGGCGTCCGTGCCAAAGCCTTTAGCGCCGGTTTTTGGACGCCGAATCGGTCCATGGTGAAATTCACAAAACCAAGCTCCAGCGCCGGAGATCCTGTTTTCACACGGTAGTCGCCCGTGGCCGGATCGACAAACCGCGCATCCGCCACGAGGGAATGAGGATCGCGGCCGCTCTGTTGTTGTAATTGGGCGGCTGGCGTGGGATTAGCCCCTTCCTGGTGTGTCAGATTGTAGTCGATGTCGCGCCCCCAAGGCGGTCGGGGCATTAACGCCGGCTGATAGCCAGTCCAAACAATATTCCGCCGGAAAACGTCGCCACTCTCGGCAAACCAAACATGCGGGTGCAGACTTGAATCCACGATGATATTGTTTTCGACGACGCGGCCGTAGCCTTCACGATTCTTGATGCCGCCTCGTAGACAGAGGTTATTGGTGATGAAGTAATAGGAAGAGCCGTCATCGAGATCAATGTCCCAGCCATGATCGCAACGCCAGCGGTTATTTCGCAAAACCACGGGCAGGATGGCGTCGAGCCCCGGCAATCGAGGCACCGCTTTTACCCAGGCGTTGACTTCCGCGATATTGGGCCGCCAATAACGGTCGCGCCCCCAAGAGTTGAACGAGCCATGGTCGCCGGTTTCCTTCACCGTATCGAAAACATCGCAAAACTCGACGACGTGTCCGCCCCAGCAACCGTCGCCGATGTTGATGCCGGCGCGCGGCATGTCGTAGATCGAACAATGGCTTACGGTTATGTTTTGGGAGAGGTCTATGGCGACGCCGGCGGTCTGCTTTTCGACCCGGCCGGTCAGGTGAATCAAGCAATCATCCACCCGGCAATCGGCTGGATAATTATGGCTGCGAGGACCGGGAGTGCGGTCAAGCGCCTCCAGTGAGTTGACTTGGCTGTAATTAAACAACGGATTGCGCGCGGCTTGTGGATCGCCGAAGAAACAGACTCCGCTGGCTCCCGCTTTGGCAATCTGGCAGCCACGCAGGGTGATACGGCGGTTGTAAAGGTTAACGAATACCGCGTTACCGCCCACTTGATCGATGAAACTGTCTTCCAGCGCGCAATCTTCGGCCCCTTCGAAAAAGATCGCCCCGCCGCGATAAATGGCCCAATCCGAACGCAACATCGGCTCCTTTGTATCCATAACCGTGCGCGCGGCCTGGCGAAACACCAATCCTCGGAGGGTGAGAAAACGCACCGGTTGAGCTTCGCTGCCGCGAAATTCGACGAGGCTGCGCAACCGCGTGGCTTCGATGGTTGCGTGGGCCAAATCCAACCCGGCGGGTGGGTAGTAATAAAGAATGTGGGTCTTGGGATTCAGGAACCATTCGCCGGGGGCGTCAAGCTCCTCGAAAATGTTTTCCACAAAGCGGATTGTCTCATGGATCGCGCCACCCCGATTGTTTTGCCAGCCGCCTTCCAGCGTTACGCCGCCTCGCGCATCCTTGCCGGTAATGCGCCAGGTAAAATCCCCCCAAAGGGCGGGGTGCATGGCGTGGAAATAGCCCCCCACCGGATTGGTCCAGCGGGCGCAACGGTTGGTTGAGATGGCGTCCGCCGCGAAACCATCGAAATATTGCGCCCGAGGATCGAAGTTCGGATAGCGGGCCAGGATTTGCCGCTCCCCATTCACGAAAATTTCTTCGGTCTTGAGGTTTTCCGGGACCTTGGCCTGGAAGATGCCGTCGCGATACGGTTGCCAATCCAAGTTATCTAATTTAATGCCGCCACTAATAATGGGCTGTTCGTGCTCCCAGGCTTGGTAAAGGATAGGAGCCTTAGAGGTGCCGGAATCCTCGGCGGTGAATACGAGCGTTTCCGGCAAATAATAAGTGCCGCCGCGCAAAAACACGGAGCCCGGCTGTTGCCGTACGGCTTGTTGGGCGCGGCGCAGGCTCGCAAAAGGCTGCGTGCGCGTGCCCGGGTTATTGTCGTTGCCGGAGGGCGCGACGTAATAGGGTTGCGCAAATGCCGATAGGGCGAGGAAAAACAGTAGTAGCTGGATGATTTGTTCGCGCCTTTGGTTGGTGACACCGGCGGTGTAAAGGACGCTCCTCGCCAAAAGTTTCAAGACAACCCGTACTGTCCGCGGGCCGCGAAAGGCGTCGAGGTGGAAACCGCAAAATCTACGGTGACTTGGGTTGGTTTTCATTCGGTCAGAGATTAATATCACTGATCCTCGTCTTTGGATAGTGCTTCGATGGCTTTGGATTGGTGGTCAGCGTCTCTATTACCTTGATCGATTAGGACGCCGGTGTTCATTTTGCCGGTGTTATATCCGCAAGTACACAACATCCAGGTGTATGCGGTGAGGAAGGGATCGCGGTATCATCTATCTTCGTCGAGCTATACGATGGATTTCCCGTTATAACCGGATATCTGCGGCGTTGGACGCACGCGACGGGGGTGGAGCAATTCAACGCCCCGCTCCCATCCCGGTGGCGGGTTTGACTAGCGTGGAAGCCGGATTCAGGGGAAGCAGGAAGCGATGAACGGTGGCGGCTAGAGATTCTATTATTGACGGCATTGTCGTTGTAAGTAGTTTTAAATGAGTAGTATTCTCAGTTTTGAACGCGTCCTTTCTTTACTCATACCCAACTCCTAATTTGGATGATCCGAATCTCGCTAAGGGAATTCCGGGGGCTTGGTTTAAAAGTCTGGAAAGTCGACGGAGGACTGGGGCTAGGTAAGAGGTACTTCCTTTCTATTAGTGAGGTAATTGTGTCCCAGTCGGCGTTTCCCGTGTTCAGTATAAGGAAATCTCGATTCTATTGGGTGACAAACGGATAAAAGTGACTAGTGAGTCAATTTGTGGCACATAACGTGCTGTTTTCTGCTGGGTTGGCAAGTGTTTTCAGGCTTTTGGGGTGGGCTTGGGACAATGGACCCGCATGGTTTAATTGTATTTCCCGGCGTTGAGCCGCCCTTCCCGTAGGCCTGTATCCCGCCATCGCGACACATACTGAGGACTCAACCCGCCTTGGATGTGGAATCAGCAAATGAATAATCGAAAATGGCCTTTGGTGGTTTCATGTTTAGGAATCCTGTTGATTGGATTCGTGTGTTTGCGAGGCAAGCGCTCCGTTCCGGATTTGCCCGTCCTACCCGTTTCGAAATCCGTCGCTCAAAATGCGTCGGCTTCAAATGCGATCTCATTGTTGGTGAATCAATTAGCTACTTCACCGAAATCAGTTAAGCCGGCCCTTGGCACGGCGTCCAAGGTGCCTCCCGCGCCAGCGGACGCGCGGCAAAGCTTTTCGCAGTGGGCGGAACAGTATTTATCCACGCCCGCCTTAGCGCGTGATAAAGACGCACTGACTGAAGGTGTCCGGCTGGCTAAAGCCCGTCGTGCGCTGATGCGTCAATTGATTGTGCAAAATCCGCGCTTAGCTGTGGAACAAGCGGCTAGCTGGCGCTGGCGACAGGAGTTGCCACAAGAGATTCGGGAACAACTTGAAGAAATACCCAGCGGGACGGGTAAACTGGACGTGTTTTACGCGGATCTTCTGCCCGGAGCTGATTATAAAGAGTTTGCGGGCGGTGCGATGCGCTACGTGACGATCAACCAAAAAACCTACCGTGCCTACGTCTATGGCCAACGGTTGCGGCAAATGTCTCATAAATCCCTGGCGTTGCACGGGGTCGCTATCGATAACGTCATGGCTGTGGCTGAGGAGCCGCTACGCATCCTTGATGAGGATGAAACCAAAGCTCGGTTCAGCGCGGGGAACGCCGCTTCGAATGCGGTTTGCGCTTTGTGCGGCGGAAGCCTCGCCCAGAATGGGGGGGCGGTTTTGGCGGAATATAACGGGCGGACTTTGAGCTTTTGCGGAGCGGTGCATGCCGCCAAACAAAGCCGCCTTTTGGCGCAGGCTGAGTTGGCGGCGGGTGGCGTGGGATCGGAATCGGCCCCCGCCAATCCCCCAGGGTCGG
>DBTJ01000170.1:0-64750 GCA_002306985.1 Verrucomicrobia bacterium UBA1319 | reverse complement strand
CGGAATCGGCCCCCGCCAATCCCCAAGGGTCGGCGGGTATTAAGAAGGTTTTATATCTGCGGGTGGTGTTCGCGGATGATAATGAAGTGCCGGTGACCGCCTCCGAGGCCGCTTCGGTCATGAAGAAGGTGAATGATTTCTATGTGGAGGCTTCTTACAACAAGACCGCCCTAATCTCCACTATTTCACCCGTACTGACTTTGCCGCGGGTCAAAATGCGTTACGCGGTGGATGGTCCGGGATCGCTCTCGGAAGACGCGCGGCAGGCGGCCCGGTTGGTGGGGTATGAGCCGGATGACTATGATCTGGTGCTTATCCGGCACACCAATGTGCCTGGCTTTACTTGGGGTGGTTTGGGCGGGGGCGGGACCGCTTGGTTGCAGACTTCCGGCGCCGGGACTACCGCCCATGAAATTGGCCATAACTACGGGCTGGGGCATGCTAACTTTTGGAATACGCGGCGCGATTCGCTGCCCGCTAATCCGGATAACTTGCCTTTCGATGCCGATAGCCTCGTCGGCCATGACAGCGTCATTGGGGCGGGTGACGATGTGGCCTATGGAGACCCCTATGATATTATGGGGAGCGGAGGCGGGGAGTCGGCCACCCCGGGTGAAACCAATGTCGCTTCGTCCTTGAACGGTCATTTCAACGTGGTGGGAAAATTTCTATTGGGCTGGCTCCCGCCCGCGTATATCAACGCGATTTCCAGCAATGGCACTAACCGCGTCTACGTTCATGATACGCCCGATTTGGAAACTGGGCGCGCTTATGCGTTAACCGTGCGCAAAGACGACCAGCGTACCTATTGGGTGAGCGCCCGGGCGCGTTACAGCGATAATGCCGGGTTGCTCAATGGCGTGGAACTGCATTGGGGGCCCTGGCAACAGGCCATTGGTTATAGCCACCTTCTGGACACGACTCCCGGTTCGCCGAAAGGCTCCTCCGATGGGGCGATCCAGGTGGGGCGGACTTTTAACGACGCGGAAGCCAATATCCACATCACTCCGGTGGGAAAAGGAGGGGGTGGGCTGGAGGCTTGGTTCGACGTGGTGGTCAACTTCGGGACCTATGCCACGAATGTACCGCCGGTTGCCGAAATGACTTATTCCACGAACCAGGCGGCGCGCGGTCAGACCGTTACGTTTAAAATGAGCGCGACCGACGCGAACGGCGATACTTTGTCTTACTTCTGGGATTTTGGCGACGGCGCGTTTGGACTCAATTCTCCGAGTGTCACGAAAGCCTGGACAACCAATGGCGATTTTGTGGTGCGTTGCGAGGTAAGCGATATGAAAGGCGGCGTCACCACCAAGCATGTGGCCGTTCGGGTTGGAAACCCGGATACCGTGCGCATTAGCGGCCGGGTGTTGGATCTCGCCGGGAATCCGGTGGCCGGCATGCGGGTTAGCAACGGCGCGTTGACGAACAACGATTTGGCCGCCGATTATCAAGCCACCTATACCGATAGCGATGGCGCTTATACCCTGGTCAACCTGGTCACCAACGCCGCCTATCCGATTGGCGTCTATTTGTTGGGATATTCAACCGCCCCCCTCAATTTTTCCTTGCCGCTGCAATTGGGTGACCGCGACGCGACGGACGCCAATTTTCAAGCCCAACCATTACCCCATATCACGGTGACGACCAGTTCGAATGCCGGCAAAAAACCGGTTTCCGCGGGCGCGTTCAGCTTGGCCCGGACGGGAGATACAAACACCTCCTTGCGCGCCATTTTCTTGTTGGGTGGCACGGCTATGACCAAGGAGTACGCGCCGTATAAAAACCAAATTTCGTTGACGAACGTCAATTCCGATCCGTTCGGCGCGATCACCAGCATTTATCAATTTCAATACGTCGATTTTGCCACGGGCGCGGTGACCACCAACATTACGATCACCCCGGTGGCGAGCACGACGCCGGGAGAAGATACTTACGTGGCGTTGTCACTCATGCATCCATTGCAATCGCCGCGCATTTACGACCCCACGGTTCCCACGAACATTACTTGGGTCAATTTCACCGGCTGGGAGATACAAACCAATAATAATGTGTCGACCTGGTTTCAAACCACCCCCGATTATATCCCCGGTTCCGTGGCCGAAGCGAAACTGCAATTGCGGGGTCAACCGCCAACGTTGCCTACCGTTTCGATTGTGGCAAGCGATCCCTTGGTGGTGGAGCGCGCGAACGATGCCGGGCAGTTCATCTTGACCCGGTACGGTCGGCTGGATTTGCCGGTGACGGTGGCCTTGCAATGGGGGGGGACCGCCACCGCCGCCGCCGATTATGTGGCGCTGCCGGATTACCTCACCATTCCCGCGGGCGAGACTTTTATCAAGTTGCCCGTGGTAGTGTTGCCGGACAAATACCTGGAGCAAAACGAAACGGTGCAAGCGACGATCTTGACGAACACCGCGTACAATGTGGGTAGTGGCTCCGCCAGCGTGACGATTGTGGAAAGCGATTTGCCGCTCGTTACGATTGCGGCCACCCAAGACACGGTGACGGAAAGTGGCGGCCAAGCCGGAGTTTTTACCGTGACTCGCGGGGGCGACTTGTCGGCGGATCTTACGGTTCATTATTTGGTTACCGGCACCGCCGTCAGCGGTCAGGATTACCGCGCCTTGCCGGGGGCTTTGACCCTGGCGGCGGGGGAAGCCACGGGCACGATTGAGGTCACGCCGAGATACAACAGCCAAGCGCAAGGGGATCTCACCGTGGTGGCCTTCATTTCGGATAGCCCGACGTATAACATTGGCAGTCCGGACAGCGCCACGCTTACGATTCAGGATAGCGATTTGCCGGTGGTCAGCATTACGGCCAGCTCGCCGACGGTAACGGAGGCGGGTGGCGCCGCCGACTTTGTCGTTCAGCGCGCGGGAGGGGCGCGCGGAGATTTATGGGTGAATTTTCAGGCGGGCGGCACGGCCCGTCAGCTCATCGATTACGCCGGCCTGGGCAATCGCGTTAAAATTCCAGCGGGCGCGAGTCAAGCCACGATCACGCTTACGGCTTTGACCGACGATATTTCGGAGAGTCCCGATGAATCGGTCACTTTGTTGCTGCTGCCGGGAACGGCCTACAATCTGGGATCGCCCTATGAAGCGACCATCACCATCACGGGCAGCGGCTCGGGTCAGGTGGGCGTGGGCTTCACCCAGCTAACTTCGAGCGTGCCGGTGTCGGTCGGTTCCGCTCAAGTGGCGGTGATGGTTTCGGCAAATCCCGCCGAAGGCAACGATGTGACGGTGGACTATAAAATCACGGGCGGCACCGCGATCGCGGGGGTGGATTATCCCGCCACGAACGCCACCGGACGATTGATTTTTACCAATAATCCCGCCTCCGGTGAAGCGGATATGTACTTAAGCCGGGTGCAATATATCAGCCTCCCGTTGCTAAATAATCACCAAGCCAGGGCGGATCGAAGTCTGGTGATCGAATTGGTTGAGCCCGCCCCTAACGTCACCAATGAAGTCGTGATCGACGTTCAAACCGATCCCAATAACGCGTCGGCTTCCATTACCAATTACACCACCAATGTGGTGGTCACCGCGGTCCCCATGAACGCGGTGTTCGAAGTATATCGAACGCACACCCTCACGATTGTCGATGATAACGCCTCCGTGGTGACCGTCGAGGCGACCGATCCCGCGGCCACCGAGGCCGGGGCCAAGGCGGGCGTCTTTACCTTGCGTCGGACCGGCACCAATGGGGCGCAACAAGTGTACTTCGCGCTGTCCGGCCGCGCGGTTAATGGCCGCCATTACCAGGCGATTCAAAGCCCCGCCGTAATTCCCGATGGCGCGAGTTCGTTAGCCATCCCCGTTGTCCCCATTGACGATTCGGTGCAGGAGTTCATGGCCGATGTGACGTTGACGCTCTTGGAAGCCCCCCGAGCCGCGCTGGGCGATCCGGCTTCCGCCACCTTGAATATCGTGGGTAACGATGGCGCGGTCGAATTCGTCCAATCTCGGTATTACCTCGCGCCCGTTACGGGCCTCGCGCAAATTCCCGTCCACCGCACCGGGGATACTTCGGTGGTGGTGTCGGTGGCATTCTTTGCCACGGCGGGCACGGCCACCAATGGCGTGGATTTCTTGGCCACCAATGGCACCCTCACTTTTTACGCCGGGGAAACGCTCAAATACCTGCCCGTGACGTTGCTGGACGACGGCCGGGCGCGAGCTGCCAGAACGGTGAATCTGGCCTTGCGCCAGGCTTCGGACGGCGCGCCGTTGGGCGGACAGGATCAAGCGTTGCTCACGATCATGGACGATCGCAGCAGCGTGCAATTCGTGCAAAGCACTTACCGGGCGGTCAAAGCCGCGGGCAGTATGGCCGTTAAGGTGCGGCGCGAGGGTTTCCTCACCAACGCGGTTACGGTGGATTATCTGGTTAAAAACTTGAATGAAACCACCAACTCCGCTCAAGCGGGCGTGGATTTTACGGCTACCAATGGCACGATCAACTTTGCCGCCGGGCAGACCGAGGCAAGCTTCTTGGTTCCGATATTGGGTAATCCGTTAGCCGAGGGTGATAAGACCGCGCTATTAGTTTTGACTAATACTACGGGTAAAGCCGCGCTGGGCACCCCCGGCACCGCCGCATTGGTCATTGTGGATGACGCTTGCCACTTGGAATTCACCACCGCCGCCAGCGCGATTGAGGAGTACGCTCGCAGTGTTACGCTAACGATTCATCGGTCCGGCAGCACTTTATGGCCGGTGAGCGTCGATTACGCCACCCAGGCGGGCACCGCGTTGCCCAACCGGGATTTTGCGCCCGTATCCGGCACCGCCAGCCTGTTGGGGGATTCTAGTGAATACAGCACCAATGGCAGCGGCGTCCTGGAGTTTCATGCTGGGGAAACCGAGAAAACGATTAAGGTTTCCATCATCGATAATGTTTTGGGCGATGGGGATCGGCAGTTTTCCGTGCGGCTAAGCAATCCGCGCGCTCAAACGGCGACGCCGGCGAGCGCCATCAGCTTGGGTTCGCTCACCAACCTGCTCGTGACGATCTTGGACGATGAAACTCCGGGTTACGTCGATGCTCAATTTAATCCCGGCCAAGGCGCCAACGACACCGTAGCCACACTAGCCTTGCAGTCCGATGGCAAGGTGATTGTGGGGGGCGAATTCTCCCGCCTGGACGAGGTGATCTTGAACCATGTCGCCCGGCTCCATACGGATGGCTATTTGGACAGTTTTCTCAATCCGGGCGGCGGCACCGATCAATCCGTGTATGCGACGACGGTGCAGACCAACGGCCGGGTCGTGATTGCGGGGGATTTCACGCAACTGAACGATGCCAGCCGCATGCGGGTGGCTCGGCTCAACGCCGATGGCACCAATGACGCTTCCTTTATCGGAACCAGCATCAACGGCGCGGTTCGGGCGGTGGCGCTGCAGGCGAACGGCGCCATTTGGATTGGGGGCGAATTCGCGACCGTGGGCGGGGCTAGCCGCAATGGGCTCGCCCGGTTGCGCGCCGATGGCTCGCTGGATGCCGCTTTCAATCCCGGCGCCGGCGCTAGCGGAGGCGCCGTTTACGCGGTGGCGCCCTTGGCCGATGGCTCCGTATTGGCGGGGGGCGCATTCGCTAAAATGAACGGATCGAGTCTGCCGTATTTGGCCCGGTTGGCGGCGAATGGAACGGTCATCTCGGGATTCCCGGGCGGAAGCCCGGATGGCGCGGTGCGCGCGTTGGCGGTGCAGCCCGATGGCCGCATCCTTATCGGTGGCGATTTCCATGCGATCGCGGGGGGCGCGCGCAACGGCATCGCTCGGCTCAACGCCGATGGCACGTTGGACCGCGCGTTCAATCCTGGAACAGGCGCTAATGACGCGGTCTATGCGGTGGGCTTTCAGGCCGATGGCAAGGTGTTTCTAGGTGGCGCTTTCACCAGTTTCGATGGCCAAGTGATGAATCGGTTCGGGCGCTTACACGCCGATGGCTCCCTGGATGAGGACTTCAGCATTGGCGGCGGAGCGAACGACTTGGTGCGCTGCCTGGTGGTTCAACCGGACTCGGCGGTGATTATCGGCGGTGATTTCACCACCGTGCGCGGCCTGGCGCGCAATCGCATCGCTCGTGTTCATAGCGACGAGGTGTATGTCCCGAATAAAATCCAATTCACTTCCGCCAATTACCAAGTGTTGGCTAATGGCGGCCAGGCCACCATCTCCGTGAAACGCTCCGGCCATACGAATACGGTTGTGAGCGTGGGTTACCTGACGGTCGACGGCACGGCCAAGGCCGGAGTCCACTACACCGCCACCCAGGGAACCCTGGATTTTGCCGCCGGCGAAACTTGGAAAACTTTCACCGTCCCCATTCTCAACAGCGGCCTGGCGCAAGGGGATCTCTCGGTTGGGTTGCAGCTCACCAATATTCCCTCCGGCTTTAAGATGGATGGGGTGCTTTCCGCCACGCTTACCATCGAAAGCTTACTCGGGGCGTTTTCGTTTGCCGCGACGGATTACACGGCCGATTCCAATGATGGCGTCGCCACGATCTCGGTCACCCGTACCGGCTCGGGCGCCAACGCCGCCAGCGTCGACTACTCGACGCAGGATGGCACGGCCAGCCACGGCGCGGATTACACAGCCGTGAGCGGCACTTTGGTGTTCAAGGCGGGCGTGACGAATCTCAGTTTCACGGTTCCGCTCATCGACATCGGCGATTCTGGGGACGACAAGACGGTGGTATTGAAATTAACCAACGCGCAGGGTGGCACCGCCCTGGGGGCGGTCACCGGCACGCTGACGATCCACAATGTCAACCAGGGGCCATTCTACACGGTGAGTTCGGCAACTTCATTGGCGGGGGTGGTCAGTCCCGCCTCCGGCCGGTACGCGGCGGGGACGGTGAAACAGTTCATCGCGGTGCCGCTGGCCGATTACCGCTTCACAGGTTGGCAAGGCGCCACCAATTCAACCGCCAATCCGCTCGTTTTGTCGATCAACCAAGATTATTCCCTGACGGCTTTGTTCGAACCGTCCATTTTAACCTACGACTTCGCGCCGCCCTTTACTTCGGCCGCCGCCACCAACGCGCCCTGGAGCGCCGCCGGGGCGTTGCCATGGAAAATTCAGCAAGATGACGCCAGCGCGGCCGAGCCCTATGCGCTGCGTTCGGGCGCTATTGGCGACGGGGTGGAAAGCGTGGCTCAGTTGCGCGTCCAAACCCGGGCTGGGGTGGCTTCCTTCCATGTGCGGGTAAGTTCCGAAGCAGGTTGGGATTTTCTCAAATTCTATGTCAACGGAGTCGCGCAACAGAGCTGGTCGGGGGAAGCGCCCTGGCAAACATATCAGTTCGCCGTGAATGCGGGGACGAATGTTTTCACCTGGCGTTATGTGAAGGACGCGAGTTTCTCCATGGGCTTGGACGCCGCTTTCATCAGCGACCTATACGTGCCGCTGGAAATTGCCGGGGCTAAGTTGCAGCTCATTCGAACGGAGACCAACACGCTGATTCAAATCAACGGGGCGGCGGGGCATCTTGCCATTTTAGAAGCCTCGAGCGATTTGGAACAATGGCAACCCATCTCCACCAATCTGCTAGTGAACCCGCCGATTTGGGTGGCGGATTCCGAGCCGGGCAAATGGGAGCAACGTTTTTACCGAGTTTCAACGCCTTGATCCGCGTTTCACAAAACCGCCCTGGGAGAATAAACACCTTCCAGGGCGGTTTCTATTTGGCCGTTCCGTTCCGGAGGATTTTACGTTTTCGTGACAAATCGACTGGGAGTCTGACTCTTCATAGGCTAAAAAGATGACGCATGGGAAACATCGGACGGCACCTATCTTCCGGATGGATTTGGCAGGGATTCCTGCTCATCCTGCCGGTGGTGATTTTGGCGGTCTTGGGTGTGAGATTTATCCAGCAAGATCGCGACTTGGCGGAGAATGAAGCTCGGGAACGTTGTCTGGCATTGGCCGATGATCTGGCTCGGCAATGCCAGGCCGCGCTGGTTTCGTTCGCTATCGCCCCGCTACGGCCTGGATTCGATTTGGATTCCGCCGCCCAGCCGGCGAACTTTTATCCCGCCTTTTTCGACGCGCAAGGCCAGTTATCCTATCCACCGCCGTATGCACTCGCGCCAACTCCGCTGGCATTGGACCCGAATACCCTCACCGAAGGGCAGCGGCGACTCTGGGAGGCGGCGCGCGCGCCGGCTGCTAAAGCCGATGTCGAGGCGGGTTCGCCCGAGGGGTGGAGCCGTTTCCTCGCTGCGGGGCCGCCCGCGCCGTTTCTAGCGGTGGCGCACTATCACTACGCCTTGACCTTGGAACGTCAAGGTCGGTCCGAGGCGGAGGAACAGTTCCGTTTTGTTGCCGAGCAATTTCCCCGGGCTTTAGCCGAAAGCGGTGTGCCAATGCAGTCGCTGGCGAATTGGCGCCGCTGGCAAATATTCAAGTCCAGGACGGACGGAGCGGCTTGGGAGGGATCAACGAACGCGCCCCCATTAAGTCTGCGTGCGCTGTGTGTGAATTGGATCACCAATCCATCGCCCATTTCCGCCCAGTTCTTGGCGCTCTCGGCCGAAAAGTGGCCTTCGGAGGGGAATGCCCCCGCCTGGCTGGCGCTTTGGCAAAACCATGAAATCACCCGAGCTTTGTTCCATCAGGAGGAGGCGCGTTTGCATGCCTTGGTTGCCGGGGCGGGCACGACGGAGTCCGTGGCGCCGGTCTGGTTTTGGACCGAGGCCGAGGCTACTTGGCTAGGCACGGTTTTAACGAAGGAAGGCTGGGTGATCTGGCAGCCCCAGGACATGGCTCGCCACCGGTTGGAACAAGCCGTACGCCAGGCTAAATCGATGCCTGATTACGTCGCGTTGACGGTCGAATTGGCGGGCACGAATATGTTTTCCACGCTCCCTAGCTTGAATGTAACCAACCGGGTGCCAGTGCTGGGATCGGCCCATGCGCCCGGCCCGGCGGGCCCGTTGAAAGTGGCCTTGTGGCTGGCGAATCCCGGACGGCTTTACGGCCATCAGCGGGCGCGGGCGTGGTGGTTCGGGGTGTTGATCGTCGTGGCGGCGGCGGGCGCGCTAATCGGGTTGGCGGCCACGCGCCGCGCCTTTCGGCGGCAACAGCGGCTGTTGGAGATGAAGACCAATTTCGTTTCGAGCGTGACCCATGAGTTGCGCGCGCCTCTGGCCTCCGTGCGGTTGATGGCCGAAAGTTTGGAGCGCGGCAAAATCGCCCAGCCCGAAAAACGCCAGGAATATTTCCGTTATATGGTGCAGGAATGCCGCAGATTGTCTGGATTGATTGAAAATGTGCTCGATTTCGCCCGGCTCGAGCAAGGCCGCAAGGAATTCAACCCGGAGCCGGTGGCGCTGGAGGACTTGGTCCGGCAAACCGTCCAGGTGCTGGCACCCTATGCCGCCGAGCGGCAAGTCCAGTTGGCTGTGCGCATACCATCCCAACCCGCCACGTACTCGCTCGCGTGCGATGCGCGCGCCCTCCAGCAAGCGCTGGTGAATTTGATCGACAATGCGGTGAAACATTCCCCGGCGGGCAGCGAGGTGGCCATTGGGCTGGAGGCCAGCCCGGAAGCGTTTTGCTTGTGGGTCGAGGACCATGGGGCGGGCATCCCATCCGAGGAGCACGAGCGCATCTTCGAGCAGTTTTACCGGCGCGGCTCGGAGTTGCGCCGTGAATCGGCGGGCATTGGCATCGGGCTGACTTTGGTTAAGCACATTGCCGAGGCGCATCACGGCCGGGTGCGGGTGCGTAGCGCCGTGGGGCGGGGGAGTCGGTTTACTTTGGAATTGCCATTCTCCAGGGATGGCTCGGCGGCGGGAAATTCCGATCCGGGTTTATTAAAATAGAACACGATTATGTCACGCGTCTTGATTATTGAAGATGAGCGGCCCATGCGCCTGGCGTTGCAAGATTGCTTGGAGGCCGAGGGGCATCGCGTCATGGCGGAAGCCAATGGTGAAACCGGCCTGGAACGCGCGCTCAAAGAGAAACCCGATTTGGTGTTACTTGACATTATGATGCCGCGCTTGGATGGGTTTGCCGTCTGCGGCGCTTTGCGACGGGTCCGGTTTGTCGCGCCGATCTTAATGCTCACAGCCAAAGGCCAAGTCGAGGACCGTGTCACCGGATTGGATTCCGGCGCGGACGATTACCTGATCAAACCCTTTAGCACCGAGGAGTTGCTGGCGCGCGTGCGGGCCTTACTGCGGCGCGTGGAGCGCCAGGAGAAGGTTCTCACGGAATTGCGGATGGGCGAAGTAAGGGTCGATTTCATCCGGCAAAAGGCGTGGCGCGGCGGCCAGGAACTGCATTTCACCACCAAAGAATTCGCCATGTTGCGGCTCATGGCGGAAGCTCCGGGCGAGGTGTTTTCCCGCGAGCGCTTTCTCGATGTTGTATGGGGCTACGGCGCGTTTCCCTCCACCCGCACGGTGGACAATCACATTGCCAGTTTGCGCGCCAAGTTGGAGCCCGACCCGGAGCGTCCGCGTTGGATCGAGACGGTTCACGGCGCGGGTTACCGGTTTTTGCAAATCCATGACAAACCGGCTTGAGCGAATATTTATGATCGCGACGATATGAATATAGAATTTAATATTTCGAATGAAATCGCGGCCAACCCGCCCGCGGGTCAGCCTGCCATTCACGCCATCCTTTATCGGACGGTCCAACGCGCGATTCGCCTCGCCTTGTTGCTCGCGTTGCTCAATCTGCCCGTCTCCGCGGCCGAGACGGCGGTGAGCTGGTTGCAGAAAGGACTCTTTGAAGAGGAGGCGAATCAAAACCTGGATGTCGCCATCCAGAGCTACCAGCAAGTAATCGCCCAAGCGGATGAACAACGCAAGCTGGCCGCCACCGCCGTTTTTCGGCTCGGGGAATGCTACCGCAAAAAAGGTATGACCAATGAGGCGGTGGCTCAGTACCAGCGCGTCCTGCGTGATTTCTCCGATCAACTCCCCATCGCTAAACTCAGCCAGCAAAACCTCGCGGGACTAGGGGTAAGTGAGGGGCTGGCAGGGATATCGAATCCCGCATCGCCAGATAAATCCAATGTTGACCCAACCCCGCTTAAGACTCAGTCCGACGAGAAAAAGGCTAATGAAAGCCAGGAAATCGAGCGGCTGTCCAAAATCTTCAAAGACAGTCCGGATTTGATTAATGGAACGTCTGGAAGCGCGATTCCCCTGGTTAAAGCTGCCGAGGGCAAACAGTTGAAAGTGGTCCGGTTTTTGTTGGAAAACAAAGCTAATCCCAACGTGATGATGGTTAATTTTTCAAGGTCCGGTGAAACGTATACGGCTTTGTCTGCCGCGGTGCTGGCTAACAGTCTGGAAATGGTTGAACTTTTGCTTTCCTTTGGCGCGGATCCCGACAAAGGACGGAGTAATCCATTGTGCCTCGCGGCAGAAAAAGGGTATCAACCCATTGCCGAAGCTCTTTTAAACGCCAAGGCGGACGTTAATTTTCAGAAAAATATCGATGGGATGACGCCGCTTCATTTAGCCGTGAAAAGCGGTCACAAAAGTATGGCGATACTGCTCGTTGACAAAGGAGCGAATTTAAACGCGCCATGCTTCCGTAATGGACGCGTGGTTGCGGAACAAGGATTCACTTCGGCGCATTATGCGGTGCAATTCAACCGGCTAGCGTTATTGGAATGGCTAGGCGAGAAAAAAGCCGATCTAAATGTTTGGGATGGAAATTTTCAAACACCACTGCAACTCGCCGCTGGGATGGATAACGTCGAAGCCGTCTCCATCCTGCTAAAGTACCATGCGGAGCCGAATGTCATCAAACCAATCGCTGCGCCGAGAGGTTGGGCGACACCATTATTGGCCGCGATTCGCGGCAGCGGGTCCTTCAAGTGTGTGGAGTTGCTGCTTCAATCCGGGGCTAATCCCGATGGATCTCAACTTCAACTTAAGAACCAGCCAGTTATACCTGGGGCTATTCCCGATGGATCTCAACTTCAGAGCCAACAACTTAGTTGTGATAGTTATCCTTTGAATGCGGCGGTAACGCGTGGCCGATTGGACTTGGTGAGACTGCTTCTCCAATATAAAGCGCAAATTGCGATTCCCGATTTTCCACCGCTAATCCAGGCGGTGGATAGAAACCTTCTGGATATCGCCGAAGAATTACTGCGCGCGGGCGCTCCGGTGAATGGCGCTGTCAATACTGGAAACCAGCCTACGCCACTGACCTCGGCTGTTGAGCATGGTAATCGAGAAATGGCCGCCTTTTTGATTAAACATGGCGCTGACGTTAACCACCCGCAGGGCGATGGGACCACGCCTTTGCATGCCGCCGTGCTGGCGGGTTCGACGAATTGCGTGGCTTTGCTAGCGGAAAAAGCGAATCCCAATGTTTTGGATTCATGGCAACGCACGCCTTTGGATATAGCTCTGGAAAAAACCCGCGAAAGTAAAGTGATCGATTCCGAGAACAAACCCACAGCGCTGGCATCTTCCGATCTGCGAATCCAAATGGATGCTCCTCGCTTACCGGGGTCGGGGCGAGCAACCTTAGGGAGCGTCACGGACTGCGAGGAAATAGCCAAAATCCTGAGCGCTCACGGCGCGCAAGCCGAATTCAGCCGCGCACAGCACCTCTCGGTGAAATATGCGGGTCGGGAACCGTTCAGGATTTTACGGAAAGATGAGGCGGGGGCGAATAGTTTTACCTTGCTGGAGCTGGCGAGTTTTTACCTGGATCGCAGTGATATGCCCTATCCCGATTGGTCAAAAGCTTCCCTTCGGAGATTGGATCTCAAATCCTGGCGGGAGACCGTGATTTCATGCCCATTCCCGACAAATCAAACCGAGGCGGTGGCTTGGAAAGATGTGCCACTGGCGTGGGGGGATATTGTGGAAATTCCCGAACGAACGGT
Source organism: Verrucomicrobia bacterium UBA1319 (assembly GCA_002306985.1). Lineage (GTDB taxonomy): Bacteria > Verrucomicrobiota > Verrucomicrobiia > Limisphaerales > UBA1319 > UBA1319. The sequence continues at coordinate 51,859 of DBTJ01000170.1, read as the reverse complement.
TCTCGCTGGAGAAGCCCCTGTCCCGAGTTTACCAAAGACCATGATGGAACTATTAGCTAACCTCAACCGGAAGGTCTCCATCCGCGTCCATGAGGGGAAAACGGACTTGCTACGAAAAGCAACGAATGTACCAGTCCCGCTTGGGCCGATGTCAATTGGGACCGACTGGCGCTCATTCCATTCGTTCTGGCTCCATTCGGTGGTCTATTCGACAAAAGCCCTGCTAAACACCTCCGACCCCACGCGGGTTAAAATTGTGCGCAAGCAGGGAGGGGCTACGCGGGAATGGACTTATAATTTGGAGACCATCAAGTTTCCCAACGATCTTTGGCTCCAAGATGGAGACGAGGTTTACATTCCTGACCGCGAGAAATAATCGAGCTTTCTCAAGCAAAGGGTAGCGATTGAGGGGGGCGGCAGGTGTGGCTAGCCCCCGTTTGGTTTTGAAAAACGCTCCGCTTTGGAATGCGGTGCGGCTCGGCAACTGCCTGGGGCTGAGGGAGGCTGGGGTGGTGAGTGGACTTTCCAGGGCGATCGGTTATTTTTAACGCATGGAATTGAAGATGGGAGGAGCGAACGAGGTGGGATTGCTGGCGGCGGCGGATTTTGCCGCGCGCAAACACAAAGGCCAGCGGCGCAATGACGCCGAGGCCACGCCTTATATTAATCATCCGATCGCCGTGGCGGCCCTGTTGGCGCGGGTGGCCGGGGTCAAGGATTTGCTGACCCTGCAAGGCGCGCTATTGCATGATACGATTGAGGATACGGAGACCTCGGCCGAAGAAATCGAAGTTCGGTTTGGCAAGGCGGTGCGGCGCTTGGTGTTGGAGGTTACGGACGATAAAACGTTGCCCCGGCCGGATCGCAAGCGGTTGCAGGTTGAGCGGGCGGCAAAGCTTACGTCCCGGGCGCGGTTGATCCGGGTGGCGGATAAAATCTGCAATCTGGATGACATGAATTTTACCAATCCCGGCGGCTGGAGTTTGGAACGAAAGCTAGGCTATTTGGATTGGTCGGTGGAAGTCATTGGTCAAATTCGCGGCATCCATCCGGGCTTGGAGAAATTGTTCGACACGATCGTGGCGGAGAAGCGGCAGTTGCTCGCCACGCCGCAGCCCGCCGAGGCTGCCCCATAAAATTCGGCTTCCGGTTTAGGCGGTGGGCGTCATACGGTTTTGCTTTGCGCAGGTCTTGGGTTGCGGGTATAAGGGCCGCCATGAACACGAGCCGTAAGGAGTCCATTTATATGCGAACCATAAACTCTGTGGCCGCCTGTATCACGGCGGGATTATTGCTAGGCGCGCTGACGTTTTCGGCCGACGCGAACGATTGGCCCGGTTTTCGCGGGGCTAACCACGATGGCATCTCCACCGAAACCGGTTGGACGGCGGCTTGGCCGGAAGGGGGACCTAAGAAATTGTGGGAAGCGAAAGTAGGCGTGGGACTTTCTAGTGTGGCGGTCGCCAACGGCAAGGTCTACACCATGGGCAATAAGAATAAAGACACCGATTGGGTCTATGGTTACGACGCCAAAACGGGCCAGGAAATCTGGAGCTATTCGTACCCTTGCGCGCTGGATGACAAATATTATGAAGGCGGCACCCATGCGACGCCCACGGTCGAAGGGAGCAAAGTTTATACGGTGAGTAAACACGGCCAGGTGTTTTGTCTGGACGCCAACACAGGCAAAGTGGTCTGGTCCAAAAACGCCGCCGAGGAAGCCGGAGCGAAATCTCCCACTTGGGGCTACGCGGGCTCGGCCTTCGTGGCGGGCGATTTGCTCGTTTTGAACATCGGCGCGGGCGGCTTGGCGCTGGAAAAAACGAGCGGGAAAACCGTGTGGAAATCCAGCCCCGTCGAAGCCGGGTATTCGACGGCGGTGCCGGGCGAATTTGGCGGGCAAAAAGGGGTGATGTTCTTGGAGAAAGAATCGGTGGTGGCCGTGAATCTCAAGGATGGTAAGGAGCTTTGGCGGCATCCCTGGAAGACGTCCTACGAAGTCAACGCCGCCGACCCCATTCTCTGGAAAAACGAAGTGTTCATTTCTTCCGGGTATAACAAAGGCTGCTGCTTGCTCTCCCTGGAGGGAGGGGCGCCCAAAGTGGTGTGGCAAAGCAAAATCCTCCGCAATCATTTCAATAGCTGCGTGCGCGTGGGAGACTACTTGTACGGCATGGATGGCGACGCCGACAAAGAAGGGGCGCTACGGTGCGTGGATTGGAAGACCGGCGCGGAAAAATGGGCGCAAACGGTCGATGCCACCGGTGGCTTAATGGTGGCCGATGGCAAACTGATCGTACTGACTGGCAAAGGGACGATTTTGGTCGCCGCCGCCGAACCCACGGGATTTAAGGTGTTAGCCACGTCTAAAGCAATCGCTGGCAAATATTGGACGGTGCCCGTCCTTGCCAACGGTTTGCTCTATTGCCGCACCACCCAAGGCGGGCTGGTTTGCCTGGATTTGGGCGGCGGGAAATAATCGTTTCGAAAAACGGCATTTAAATAGCGGCTGAGCGGATTGCGCGTTCAGCCGCTCTTTGCTTAAATGCGTAAACCCATCGTTATCACTGGCGGCCCTTGCGGGGGAAAGACCACGATTTGTCGCTGGCTGGCGCGTGCGCTAGTGACTCAGGGAGTGTCCGTGACTTGCCTGCCGGAGGCGGCCCGGATGGCGATATCCATTCTTGGTCCCGCGCGCGCGAGCGCGGAAAAACTGGAATTGCAGGCGCTCATTGCGCGGTTTCAGATGGCGATGGAAGATGCCGCTGTCGCGAGCGCGCGGCGGGGGGGTGTCATAATTGAAGATCGCGGGATTCTGGATGCCAAGGCATACCTATCCGCGCCCGCTTGGTCGGCCTTGCGGCGCAGGCTGGCGCTAACGGAAGCGAACGTGTTGGCGCGTTACGCCGCGGTGATTCATCTCACCAGTTGCGCCGTGGATAAGCCGGCTTGTTACCAAGGGGATGACTTACGGCATGAAGGCCTGCTCGCCGCTCAAAAATTGGATCGAGATATCTGGCGAAGCTGGAACGCCCATCCCGTCCAAATACGTATCGATAACCTCGGCCAAGGCCTGCGTCAGAAACGCGAACGCGTGCTCCAGGAAATCCTTCGCCTGGCCAAGCAGTCACGGTTTTAACCGTCTTTCCTCCACGTCCGGCGGCCCACTGGTTAGCCGCGCTTGGAAGGGTTTTGATTTAGGCGGCGCGAATTGACGATCACTTGTTTTTTTCACGGGTTTGCCAGCCGGTGACTTCCCGCCAATACGCCCGATCCAATTGATAGACATCAACCGGCGCGGCGGCGGAGCCCGGATCGGGATTCCAGATGCCGTACCGTTTCATTTCCCGGAGGTACATGGGGGTAGGCTGGAATCCCGCCATGTCGAAGCGACGATGCCGCTCAAGCTCCTTTTGTCCAGCCTTGCTCAAGGCCAGCAGGGTTTGATAATCGGGATCTTGCGGGCTGGCGAAGATGGGCGCGCCATTGGTTCGCGAGTCCTGGCACAAGCCGTAGCCTCCGGCGTTGGCGGCCAAGGGGGCCAGCAGCATGAGCGATTTTTCCGGACGACTTAAATTGAACACGATATGGCGGCTCAGCAATAACCGGGGGTCGTTGAAATCCGGGCGCCAGAAGGAGATTTCCCGCTCGTCCGATAAGCCCGAAGGTAGGATCAATCTCCCTTGGTGGCAGGCGGCGCAACGGCGGGCGATGGTTGCTTTGGCGGCTTTGCTCTCAGGCCAATCGTTACCGGTTTTTTCAATTTGGTTTTCATGATAACCGCCAATCATGCCGCAGCCTAGCGCCGCGTAGGTGCCGGGATAGGGGGCGCTGGATTCGATCCAAAACCGGATCATATTAGCTTCCGGTTCCGAGAGGCGAACTCCATGGTGGCGCCCATCGATTTTGGCCATCAACGGGCTGGCGGTGGCTCCGATGGTTTTTGGAGCCAGATTACTTTTGGCCTCGTTGCGGCCATCGGCGACTTGGTGCCAGCAAGTCAGCGTATAATAACTGTGCGAATACATGGGGCCGTGGTCTCCGGCTAAAACCACTTTGCCTTCCCGCTTTTCCCAGCCATGGCACCGCACGCAGTGGCGGTCCAGAATGGGCTGGATATCGCGGGGGAAATCGAACACCTCGGGAATGCCCGCGATGGGCTGGATGGCGCTGGGCGGCCGGCTTACAGCCTTGGCAAGTTTGGATTTGATCGCCGTGGGCGCTTGGACGCGGTTCTCGTGGCAGCCGACGCAACTGGTGGTTTCTCCCGGCATGAGCGAGAGAAAACTTTGCATGCGCTTGATCGATTGGTTTTGCTCGTCCAGCGCGATGAGAAATAAACTGCGCAACGCGGGCGCCTCGAAGAACGCCGAGCCATCCTCTTCGACCGGGACCGTGCCGAGGATTCGGGATAGAGTGAAGGTGCCGCCGTAGGATAAAGGCTCCATGCCACCGGTGTAATTAATGGGTTTGGGCAGGCTTTCCATGACCAGGAGTTTGCGGATTTCACCAGGCCGCACGCCCGTCATATTACGGCCTTCGTAGATGTTCGCCAGAAACAGGCGGCCGCTCGTTTTTGAGCCATCGATGCGCGAAGGAATCGCGGCTTCGGGAGCGCGAGGCGCCAAGGGCCTCGGCTCATGGCACCACGCTCCCGCCGCTTCGAGTTCTTTGGGCAAATGATAGAGTTCTCGAGTTTTACCCTCGGTATTCAACCATTGAATGCTGGCGTATTGCGCCACCAAGAATTCGCGGGCATTCAGCGGATAGGGATCGCGGAAATCCTCCCCTTTGGTAATGCGGCGCGCCGCCGCCGGTTGGTCGGGGCCTTGACGGGAGGAAAGGATGGTAACGGCGCCCGCGTGCTCCTTGTTTCCATGGCCGGGAGAAAACAGCGCCACAATGTCATCGGTGCCGGGGAGGGGCTTGGCGTCGATCATGACAATGCCAGGGTGCAGGTTGCCATAATAGACCATTTGACTGGTGCCGTCGGGATTGGCGGTCCATAGATGATGATAATCCACCTGGCTGCGGTCCACGTATTCCCACCGGGTATAGAGGATGCGGCCATCGGGCAGCGGCCATGGGGTATTATCCTGCTCAATATTCGCGGAAATCGGGTGAATATGGTGTCCGGAGCGATCGCAGCGATGCAATACGGCCACCTGGGTTAACCAGCAATTGACCCAGCGGCGGCAGCGGCTGGAGACAAACACAATGTCTCCGTCAGGCAAATAAGTGGGCTCGAAATCGTCATACGGACCATCGGTCAACTGTTTAAGACCGGTGCCGTCGGCCTGGATTTCATAGAGCAGGTAATTATCCGTGCCGCCTTTTCGGTAGGCAAAAAGAATGGTTTTGCCATCGTAGTGGACTTGGGGGTCGCGAATGGACCCGGCGGGATCGTTTATCAGATCGCGAACTTTGCCGGTGGCGGTTTCGAGCACGCAGAGGCGCCCTTCGGCGCGATAGGCTTTGCGGTCCTGGCTGTCGGCGTAATAGCCAAAATTGGCGTACCAATGGCCGTCGTAGTTTTGCTGACGGACCGCGAAAACGATGCGCTCGGGCACGGCGGCGCTATTGGGGGCAGGCGGTGGTGAAACTGGTTCGCCCGCCCAGGCGGTCAGGCCCGCTAGGAGCAGGGTGAATAGGCTTCGCCAACCGGTCGCCCGGCATCGGTTGGTAAGGGCGGGACGATGGCCGATCATTGGGAATCCTTTCTCTACTAAAATCGCAGCACTTGCTGATAGAGCTCGCCGTATAGCCCCGCCACTTGGGTGGCGGAACGCGCGCGCACCGATTCCCGAATTATTTCGGGCGGCGCGGGCGCGACTTTGCCGGATAAAATATCCTTTAACCGGGCGGCTAAATCGTGCGGGTTTTCTGATTCGAAGAATACACCGGTTTTACCCGCCGCCACAATATCGATGTTGCCCCCGCTGGCGGAAACTAGCGCCGGTATGCCCAAGGCTAGCGCCTCACAAAGCGCCACCGAGCAAGGTTCTTTCGTCGTCGGTAGGATAAACCAGTCGCATTCCCGCAAACGGTCGTTGACCGCGTTGGTGGGGCCGCGGAACCGTATGTTGCCCGCTAATCGATGTTGCTCGACCGCCTGCCGAAGCTCGCGATCATAGGTTACGGCTTCCGGTTGGTTAAGCACTGGCCCCCAGATGGATATTTCGATCCGCTGTCGGTCGGCTTCCGGCAAGGCGAGCAAAGCGTCAACCAACAAATGCCATTTCTTGAAGGGCTGGATCGTGCCTACACCGGCAAAGCGGACGGTTTTCGGTGGCGGTGTCGAAATGGCGCGAGCGACCAGCGGTTCCTCGAATTGTCGATCCGCGCAGCACGCGGAAATAACGTTCACCCGTGGCGGTTCGGGGGCAATGCCGTAATGACGCGCCATATTGGGAGTTAGCAGCACGGTGTAAACCCCCGGTTTGCGCGCGATTTTTTGGTATAAACCCGTTCGCCGGGCGTAGTTGTGATTAGTAAAAATCACGCGGCGACCCAGGCTTTGAGCGATCATCCATGCCAGCAAAGCGGTGCAGCGGGTGTGCGCGTGGACGATGTCGAACGATTCGGTAGCCAGTAGCCGCTTCAGTTCCGGCCAGGAGCGGAACGCGCACCAAAACAGATACCCATGCTTCGAGGATTCGGAACAGCTCCATCGACTAAAGCGTAAGTCTAAGGTGGGTAGGCGTTTCTGTTGGAAGGAATGATGAACCCAGACCGTATGCCGCCAGCCCCATGGGCGGCTGGCTTCCTGGAGATTGCGAATTACAGATAATACTCCCCCCGTATCTTCCCGATCGCCTGTGAGATGCAAAATATTCATGCCCATACGCAAAGACTCGGGAAAACTCGCGCCCTAGCGGGGGGATTACAGGGGCCAAGGAATGATTCATCCCCATCTGGAAAACCATCGATTGGACAGGCGAATTTCATATTGTGGACGCGGCTGCTGAATGCGAATATCGCCAAGGACATCCGTGGAATCAAGGTTCTTCTCCAGGCACCCTAGCTCTCCCTGAGCGGCTAGGGAGGATTAGGCTCCAATCCCCCCTCAAATCCATGCCTAAATAAGTGTGTTTTGCCTAGCACAAGAGACTTGATTAGCATCGGTTGCGAGCCCAGAATGCAGCTCGGAAATTCATTGGCGGAATGGAAACGCTAGCGGAAAAGCAAAAAAATGGCGTCGAACATCTTAGATAGTCGGATACAGTTTAACCAAGTAGCTTGGCTGGCGGGAACGCTGGTGGCTGTGATATTTCTTGGTTTTTACCTGGCGTACGATTCTTTTTTGGCGCTGGCCGCGACCGCCGGTTTTTTTTGGTTGATCTCGCTGCCTTACCATTCGCGCATTTCGGTTTATCTTTCCGTGGCGGCTTTTAGCTCGGCTTTGATTGTTCCCTATTTCCCCGGGCGCCCTATGATGTGGGAGTTTGCCGCCTTTCTGGGCTGGTCGGGGGTAGTGGTCACTTTATTCATGCGGCAATACGCGCGGGATGCCTTTCAAGATATTCATCGGCACCGGTGGATTTTTATTGGGATTCTGGGCTATTGCCTCGTGCTGTTGTCGCTCATGTATTTTCGAGGGGTTGGCTTGCGCATTATGGGTTCCAGCCAGATGGGCGGGCGGTTTTATTTTCAACAGCTTATTTGCGCGATCTTTCCATTGCTCTTCGTGCTCTATCGTCCCAGCGAAAAAACCCTGACTCGGCTGTTGATTTTGCAGTGTTTGCTGAGCACCACTTACGTCATTTCCGATTTCGTATGGTCGCGGGCGCCCAAGGAAATCCAGTTTATCATGCAGTTTTTTGAGCTGCCTGGCGATGCGATGGGCTTTGAAATGAAAGCCCAAGCGTTTGGCATCCGACGCTTTCAGTCCCTGCGTGAGATGGGGCAGGGTTTCTTGTTTTTCTTGATTATTCGCTATTCGATGGCGCAGTTTTTCGGGCGTAAAGGCTTATTTTTACTGCCCTTGAGTCTCAGTGTGTTTATGGTTGGCTTGTTAAGCGGCCATCGTATTCTGGTATTGACCTCGGTCGTGGTGATTTTTCTGTGTTGTTATGCCCAGCGGTTTCTATCCTGGAAACACATCTTTTCCGGTCTCGCCGGATTGGCCATTCTCCTGGGTGCCTGTTATCAATTTGCCGATCGCATGCCGCTGGCGATTCAGCGCGGACTGTCTTTCTTGCCCGGTATTTCCATCGATTATATGGCTTACGATGATGGTTTCGGCACTTTGGTAACCCGCCGCGTGCTGCGGCAGATCGGCTGGGAAATGATGCCGGAATATTTCTGGTTGGGACGTGGTTTCGGTGTGGAATCGCTCGATGATTATTCGGTGCGTTGGGATCCCACCATGATTCAACTGCACATCAATCAAGGGCGCTTTTACAACGGGGTCATCGGGTTGATGGTCAATACCGGATTTTTCGGTACTCTTTTTATGATGATTTTGATATTTTCCGGCACGCGTCTGGCTTGGAAGAATCTTCAAAAGCTTCGAATTTTGGGATGTGGCGACATGTTTTTACGCATGAGCGGCTTGGTCAGTAGTTTTTGGATTTTGTGCGTTTTTACGTTTATTTTTCTCCACGGGGATAGCGAGTACGCCTTGAAATCCTTCTCCTTGCAGACGGGTGTTTTAATCGTGGTCAGCTATCACTTGAATGCCCGGATGCGGTTGTTGAATGCGGAGTCATGACGGGGGCGCGGTGGTGGAGCCAGCGGGATGTTCGTCGTGGGAAATACTTCAGTCCCGTAATCGGAATCAGGGTTGTTTTTAAGATTTAGCCGTTACGACGCTAAACGGAGTTTTTTTCAAAAGGGCATCCGGCGTCAGGCGGGAAAGCAGGCCCAAAGGCAGGCGATCGGTGGCGTAAAAAGGGCGAGTTTCAAAAACGGAGGCCGACTGGCGGGGAGCCTTTTCGATTGCCTCCAAAAAGTCTCGGAATGCGTGGATGTAGGCGCTGCCCAAATGATTCCGCACCGCATCGACACACCGCCGTCGCCATAGTTCCCACTTTGCGGCGGGCATTTGCGCCAATGCCTGGATGGTGTTCGCCGCGGCCCCCATGTCGCCCGCGTCATAAATCAAGCGCTCGTCGACTTTTTGAGTGTAGGCCGTGCCGCCACTGGCGAGGCGCGGAAAAAGGGGAGCGACCCCCATGCTTAATCCCTCGAGCAGGCTTACCGGAGTGCCTTCCGAATCGCTCACATAGAGCATGAGATCCCACCCCGCCAATAGTTTCCAGTAGGCCGCGCCGGATTGAATCCCATGGAACACGACGGCGGGGTTTCCGGCCAATTGCTTTCTCAGCCAGGTGCCATCGGCGCCATCGCCCAATAATTCCAGCCGGTAGCGGACCCCGCGTTGAGATAACTGGCGCGTTAATTCGGGGAGCCGGTCGACGCGTTTAATGTCCTTCACCAAACGCCCGCTATACCCTAGGACAATCGGTCGGTTTTCCAGAACGCCGCGCGCGGGTTCGATTTTGGGGGGATCGATCGGGAGGGGCAGCAAGCGAATTCGATCTGCGCCCAGTTCTGGCAGGCATTTATGGGCCAGGCTGCTTTGGGCTGGGCTGACGGCGATGAGGCCATCGAGCAAGCCCCGTTGCGCCAGTAATTCCGCCTCCAGTCTAGGAGTGCTGGAATGCAGAAAACCGATCCGGCGGCTGGCCCGGTCGCCACTCGCCAAAAAGGGGAGGCCCCAAAGATTGTGATAAACGCATAGGCGGCCGGGATAACGGCGCATGAGCTGTTCAAAAGCTCGGCCCATTTGCGGGATGGTCCATCGCCAATTCCAGCCCAAGGCGTCCGCCTTTTCCGGATTACGGGTCTGGCGTTCGAAGAGCACCGCGAGGCGAGATTCAATATCGGCCTCCTGGTCGTGCGCCCAATGATGCCTAAGCACCGCTTGCATGCCGCCCAAGCTTTGCAGATGGGGCGCCACATGGAGGGCGTTGATCCGGTGGTCCGGCGGCATCATTTTTCCTTGGCCGCTATTTCCAGGCGTGGATCACAATGCGGTCGGTTCGCACTAAGGGAATCATTTGCACCCCCCGGGTTTTCCAATAATAAAAGGCCCGGGCTGCTCGAAACCACCACGGCCGGATGCCGGCGACTACTTCAATCCGTTTAAAGCCCACAGTTCTTAGCATCGCGGCGACAGCCGCTGGATTGGGGCCGCACCAGTTGGTCGGGTCGGCGGATAATTCGGTGCCCGCGTAATAAGCCATCGCCGGGCGGCGGCAGCCCAGCATATCCACCACCGTCTCCAAGATCATCATGTCTTTGGTCACGCTGGCGGCTTTTTCCAGCGCTAGCAACGGGTGTTTCATATGGTAAAGCACTCCTAGGAATAGGACGACATCGAAGGTGCCGACTGCAGCGGGACTTAATTCGAGCACGTCAATCAGCTTTTCCTCGACTTTGGATTGGTACACTTTCTTGGCCAAGTCGAAACCGGCTTTGGTGATGTGCGTTTTTTGCAGCCAGTGGAACGAGTCGGTGGCGAGCACCCGTTGGGCGCCGCGTTTTTCAGCTTCAAAGGAGAAGAATCCCTGACTGGCGCCAACATCCAACACCGTTTTACCCGCGAAAGAATCGGGAAACCGCAACCGAGAGAGTTTTTTAGGGCTATTGTCCATTCCAGGGGTCACCACGCCATGGCCCAAATCGAAAGTGTGATACCAGGTAATTTGGGCAACTTCCGCTCGCAATTGCTGGATTTCTTGCTCGTTCATATTAAAAGATATACGGCTCGTCCACAGGACCTATACTTCATTGTTTATGTCACCGCCGAGCTTGCCTAAAAAAGAAAAAAGATCAACTCTTTGCGGTGAGTTGGCTTTTGGGGGCGCGCGGAAAAGCCGAGCTGGTGTTTGGTTGCCAAAGGCTGACGTTGCGAGAGCTCGTTTTTAAGAAAACGCGGCGGCCTTACGGGAACAGACTTGTAGTCGCTGGTGAGCGCGCTTGAGTTTGGGCGGGAAAATAGAATAGTCAATGTTTCCTTGGCGCGGGGTGATTGACGTTTCCAACCGAAGACCGTAGCTTGGCTGGGAATGAACGACAGGGGAAAACTGGCTAGCGAACTCTATACCCAAGATCGGTATATTGCGCATAATCCTTCTTTGCATGAAGTGGATTCCCCCTGGAAAATCGACCTGCTCTTGCCGCTCGTGGATGGATTCATGCAGGCGGCTGGCTGGCTTTAACACTCGGTGGTATTGGACTGCGGCGGGGGCTGAGAGTTGATCCTAAAGGCGGTTTCCCAGCATCTTCAGCAGCGGTATGCCGCCCAAGTGACGAAATACGCTCTAGACCTCAGCCCGGGCATGCTTGAAGTGCAAAAGCAGCAGAATCCCGATCTGCGGAAACTGCTCCAAGAGGATATCGGGCGAACCTCGCTTCAAAAAAAGGAAGTCGACCTTATTTTGATGATTGATGTCATCGAGCATGTGAATGATCCCGCCAGCGCCCTGGCCGAAATCCAGCGTTTCGCCAAATATGCCTTCTTCAAAGTGCCGTTGGAGGACAACTGGTTTCCCCGGGTTTGGAATTGGGCCAAGCGCGGGAAACCGCGCCGAGAGGCGGCGGCGGGCATTGGCCATATTAACTATTACAGTTACGCCGGAATTAAGCGCGATTTGGAAAAACACTGCGGGCAGGTGATTGGCTGTTCCTTCGGCAATGTGTTTGCTTATTATCGTACCGCGCCCCATTACCAAAATCGGCCGGGCCTGTACTTCAAAAGCAATCGGGTATTGGGCGAATTCGTTTTTCGCTGTTCTCCTCAATTGTCTTTCGGCCTTTTGTTTGAGGATTGCGCTCAGCTATTGGTGAAGTGCTATTAGACCTTTTCACTTATCCGCTTTTCGCCGCGGAGGTTTTCTAGGCGCTCCTTGAAGAGCAATCTGGTCATTGAATTACCTCAGCCCGCGCCTAGGGCTCGCCTCGGATCAAAACGAGGTTTGGTTTTTCAATCGCAAATGGCAAATCCCGATTGACCTGGTTCCGGGCTCGTTTAGTGTTTGCGCGATGAGCGACCCTTCGAAAGTAGCAATAAACATGGCGAATCGAGCCTCTGCTGTCGAGCCGCCATCGCCCGTAAGTCCGGCCCAACCAGCGGGCCGTGGGGCGGTTGTTCAGTCTGCTTCGGATCGTTCGCTGGATCAATGGCGCGGCCTGGCGCTGCTCCTGGTGCTTATTTCCCATGGTTTCTTTGTCACCGGCCGGGTTCCAGGCATAGGTCGGGCGGGGGTGAACTTATTCTTTTTTGTCTCCGGTATTCTGGTGTTTCGCTCGCTTTCGCGAGGTCCCCAGGGAAAGTGGCAAAGAGCCTGTGATTTTTGGTATCGGCGCACCAAGCGCCTGGTGCCCGCCAAGTACTTTTACCTGCTATGCATGACGGGCTTGGTTTTAATCGCCGGCCCGCCGTTGGTGGATCGCGGATTTAAAGGCTGCTTTTTTCAAGGGCTACCCAGCGCTTTTCTTTACTATCGGAACTATTATATGCCGGTGCATGAGGGGATTCCTGAGAACCTCAGCGGCCACTTGTGGAGCCTCGCCTGCGAGATGCAATTTTACCTGCTTGCCCCGCTGATTTTCTATGCCGGAGGCGCCTCGGCCAAACGGCGATTGGCCGTTTATGGCGGGTTACTCGCTCTGTTTATGGGGGGAGGCGTGACCGGCGTGGTGTGGAAACTGGAAAATCCCTATACTTTTCAGGTGGCGGCTTGGCCGATGATGGCGGGTTTCTTCTGCGAGTTTTTGCGAGCCACGTACCCAGTCCATTGCGGCAAATTCGGCAAACCGCTCGCCGGCATTGGCGCGTTGTCGCTGATTGCTTTGGTTCCAACCGTGCTCGCCGTGCGCAAAAACGCCGTGGTGCTCGCCGGCACATTATTGGTGGCGGGATGCTTGGGATGTTATCTTCAAGGCATAGCGCCCAAAGGTTGGCTGGGGAATGCCTTTCATTTTCTGGGGAATCGCACTTATTCCATGTACCTTTGGCAACAACCGCTCACGATTGGCGGACTGATGCCCGCCGCCTGGCATCCGCTGGGTGCATTGCTGGCTATTCCCTTGGGCGCTCTGAGCTTTAAATATTTGGAGCGACCTTTCATGTCCAAGTACAAGCGGGCCGTCCCCGCGAAAAACGCCGGATGAGCTTGTTATCCCAGCGCGGGCGGTGGTGTTTCTGGGGGTGCGGCCTGGTGGTTTTGACGCTCTTTGCCACCTGTCTGACCCTGATTTGGCTGGCGCGGGAATGGTACGCGCGTGAACTTTCGGTTCGTTTGTGGGCTGGCGCGCCCCCCCGACTGGTTCAGGCTGGCCGGCCGGATGGGTTGCGGGTGTTATTTTTGGGGGATTCGCGGGCGGCGGCCTGGCCCAATTTGCCGGCGGATCGTTTTTTCACTCTTCATGCCGGCGCGCCCGGCGAAACTACGGCGCAAATCCGGCTCCATGCGGAGGCGGATATGCGCGCGGCAAAACCCGCGGTGGTAGTGTTCCAAGCGGGCATAAACGATCTGAAAGCCATTGGGGTTTTTCCCGGCTCAGCGGCGGATATCCAGCGGGTGTGCGCCAGCAATATTTGCGAAATCGTGCGGATTTGCCAACGGCATCGAGCGCGCGTGATTCTTACGTTGATTATTCCCCCCGGGAAAGTTTCTCTGGCGCGGCGGCTGGTTTGGTCGCCACTCATCCCTATCTCAGTGCGGGAGGTGAACGCGTGGTTGACCCGTGAGTTCGCCCAGACGGAAGGGGTCGATTTGCTTGATGCGGGGATGATTTTACGGGGCCGATCATCCGGGGAAAACGATTTTTCCGATTACCTCGATACCTTGCATCTGGCGCCCTCTGGCTATGGAAAAATCGAGCCTGAACTGCGGCGTTTGATCGAGCAGAACGGGTCGCTACCCTCGGTGGGGAACTCGCTCGATGAACCATGAAAGGCGGGTTCATAGCGATGGGAGCAACATCTCGAACTTAACGAGTGGGACTGCTTGGTCGCGAAACGGGTTCCATTTTGCGGCGCCCCAGTTTCAGTAAACGTTGAAATCCGCCCGGGTTTTGCGATGCTGGCCAGACCTCTAGCCTTGCGAGTGAGTGCGCGGCGGGGGAGTGTTTGTGAAGAAGCTCAAAGTAATCATATCGCTGGCCGACCAGAATTTCGCGCGGACCACGTCGGTGGGTACCTATAATGTGGCGGTCCACTTGGCGAAAGGTTTGGCCGCCCATCCAGGGGTTGAACTCACCGTGTTGAACACCCCGGCGTCCGGTGTGGAAATCGCGGGGGTGCGGAATATCCAGTTCGCGGGGGTGACCGATTCGATGGGTCGCCGGGTGTGGTGGGATCAAGTGCGCCTTAACCGCGAAGTTCACCGGCTGCGGCCCGATTGGCTATTCATGCCTAAAGGGTACTTGTCTTTCATGAGGCGGCCTCCTTGCCCCACGGTGGCCTACGTGCATGACGTCATGTACCACGAATATTGGCGGCAGGGCATTCCCGGCTTTCCCAAATTCAAGTCCTGGTATTTCCGCAAATGCGTGGAGGCAACCTTGCGTTATGCCCAAGTTATCGTGACCAATTCCGAATACACGAAAGGGCAAATAAACGCGGAAGCGCGGGCGTGCGGGTATCCGGAGCCCAAGCTCGTGGCCATCGGCATTGGTTTTGCGGCGCCTATTCCAGCCGAGGAAAAACAGGACCAAATATTGGCGCTAGTCAGTCGCTGGCCGAATAAAATCACGCCCCGGGCGGTGGAATATCTCTCTCGATGGGAGCGGCAATCGCGATTTGCGGGCCAGATCCTCTGCGTAGGCAGCCTGCCTGAAGGGACGGTTTTGCCCGCGCGCTGGCGTTGGTTACAGCGTTTGCCCGCGGCGGAATTTAACCGGACCATGGGGGCGTCCAAAGCTTTGGTCTATTTCACCCGCAACGAAGGGTTTGGCATGCCGCCCGTGGAAGCCGCGCTGCACGGTACGGCGCCGGTTTTCTCCGCCATTCCGCCTACGGAGGAAGCCATGCTTGGGCTGGGGTTGCCGTTTCAGAACGAAGATTACGAATCGTTCCGCGTGGCTATGGATAAGGCTTTGGCGTGCCCAAGTGAGACCGTCGCCCAATGGGCGCGCGCGTTGCATGCGCGACATAATTGGGACCGGGTGACGCGCGAATTGGTGGCGCTGTTGACGGCTTAATCCCGCGCGTTTTTACCGGGATTCACGTTTCGGCCACGAAACGCTAAGGCGAGGGCTTTTTGCCCATCACGTGCCGGATGGTATGGTACGTGAAGAGCGTGTTGTACTTGACGGTTCTCAACCACATGCGTTTCGGCTCCATGATGAGCCGGAAAATCCACTCCAACCCGTTTCTTTGCATCCAGCCGGGAGCTTGCCTGAGCATGCCCGCATGCATTGGGAAGGCCGCGCCCACGCCAAAATAGATACCCTCGGGCAGTTGCGGCTTGTGGATGGCCAGCCAGCGTTCTTGTTTGGGACATCCCAGCCCCACCCAAATAAACCGGGCCCCCGAAGCGCGGATGAGTTGGAAGATTTTCGTGTTTTCCTCCGCCGACCATTCGCCAAAGGGCGGACTGTAAACGCCCGCGATTTTGGCTTTGGGAAAACGCTCGTGAAGTTTGATTTGCAGGTTCTTCAATACTTCGGGAGTGCTGCCCAGCAAATAATTCGACCCTTCCCATTGCTGGCTGGCATCCAGGCAATGGAGCATAAGGCTGGGACCGTAAACCCGATCTTTAAGATGATGCGCGGAGAAACGGTTGATCCACCAGACGAGCGGCATCCCATCCGGCACGATGGCGTCGAAAGTTTTCAAATTGGCGGCGTGTCGCGGGTCCTCCGCCGCCAGGGTTACATTATGAACGTTGACCGCCGCCACCGTTTTAACGCCTGGTTCCCGGCTCCAACGGTTCACCAACTCGACCATGCTTTGATACGTGGCAACCTGAATCGGGGTGCCGAAAATCGACACGCGTGAAGGCTCGCTTGGGTTGGGCGATTCGGTTGCAATCATGGATCTATGCTGCATGCTTGATGGGTTCTTTAACACACCCAATCCGACGATCCAATACCAAAACAACGGATGGCAACTCGGAAAAACCCGTCCTGCGTTCGGATATCCCGAGTGATGGAGATTATCCGCTTTTACGCGATTTGGCCGGGCTGGTCAGAAATGGCGCTCCCAATGGGTGCTTAAGGGTTATTTCGTACGGATTATCCTTGTAATCACGTGGATTGAGTATAATATCGTACCACAGCCAAGAAATCTGGCGGCCAGCTTACGCCGGCCGCCAGTCAACCTACAGCCTTGAAGAACTCACTGAACCGCAGTCCAGTGTTGAGGATAATTGTGGACTTTTGCCGTCACACTGAGAGTGGCGGCGGGCGGATTAACGTTGTTTTGCGAACTATTGCTCATACTCGCACGTTAAATTATAGCATTTCGCATGCCACATACTATATCGGATATTTCCCTAAAAACTTGAGCGAAAAGTAAAGGTCCTTGGTGATGGCGGGCCTAGTGGTCCTGAAAGCCCGGCGCAAAGGCCTCTCTCCTTCTGTTTCTGACTGATAGCAAGCAGGGTAATTGGCTGCCGGACTGTATGCTTTTATGGCAATCCAAGGCTAAAACGCCCTAAATTGTGTGGAAATCCACAATTCGAGACGTGGATTCACGCCTCAAAACAAGCCCTCGATTCAGGTCCACTTTGTCTCACATTGTGCCTTTTTGGCCATTTTTTCCTACTTCAATGGGGGCATTTAGCGCCAGTTTGAGCCATTTGGGAAACAAAAGAGTCGGTCAATTGGATTTAACCGCCAAAGTGCAGAACATCGTATACTTGGAGTGTGGGGTGCCAGCGGCGTGCTTTTCGCGCATCGGCGGAGATAATTTTAGAAACATCTCGGAATCAATGTGCAGTGATTAAATTTAAGGGCGGCTCGCAACGGGTTTGTGGAAAAATTAATGCGGAATCGTGGAATGTCTTAACTTAGGGGCAATCCTTATCCTAGACGGGGCTTTACTTGCGCCAGGTTGCGGATTAATGATCCTTATATGAATACTCGGACGATTTCGAATGAGGATTTGCTTTCGGCTTTGCGCTGGCGATATGCCGCTAAACGGTTCAATGCTCAGAAGAAGATATCGGAAGCGGATTGGCGTACTTTGGAAGAGTCGTTGGTGTTGACGCCCTCTTCTTTCGGATTGCAGCCCTGGAAGTTTCTAGTGCTTACGGATCCCGCGTTGCGCCGACAATTGGTGCCAGTGACTTGGGATCAACCCCAGGTGGTTGATTGTTCTCACTACGTGGTGTTTGCGATTCTTAAAAACGTGGGCGTTCCCCATCTTGACCACCATTTGCGCCGAGTTTCCGAAGTGCGCGGCACGCCGGTTGAAAAGCTGGAGTTGTATCGGAATTTAATGGTCGGAAAATTGGTTGAAGGACCGCTGAGCCTGCAAATCAATCAATGGGCTAGCCGCCAAGCCTATATTGCGCTGGGCAATTTTATGACCTGCGCGGCTTTGATGGGGATCGATACGTGTCCCATCGAGGGGTTGGACGTTGATAAGTACGACCAAATCCTTGACTTGCCCAAACAGGGATTCGCCACAGTGGTTGCCTGTGCCGCCGGTTACCGTGATGCCGAGGATAAGTATGCCAAATTGGCCAAAGTCCGTTTTCCGGCCAGCGAGTTAATCGAGCGGCGATAAAAACGAGAGGGGAAGGTTCGTGTTGGCTTTAACCTTTGCCGGGTCGCAAATGGCGCGGGAAGGTTGTGTCGGCATGGTTTTCACTTAGGTGGAGAGCGGTTGACGGAAAGCGGTTCTATCCGTTAGTTTAGGCTGGATGCGTAACATATTAGTTACTGGCGGCGCGGGATTCATCGGTTCGAATCTGGCTTTGGCTCTGCAAGCGAAGTACCCGGACGCTTGGATCGTAGTGGTGGATGATTTCCGCTCCGGCGATTTTCGCAATCTGCAAGGTTTCCGCGGTGGCGTCATTGCCGCCGATGTGTCACGGTTGGACTGGAATGCCCAGTTTAAGGATACCGTGTTCGACGCTATCTTCCACCTGGCCTCGATTACCGATACCACCGTTCACGACCAGTTGCTTCAGGCGCATGACAACGTGGAGGGTTTTCGCAAGCTGGCCGAATTCGCCGCTCCGGCGGGGATGCCGGTGGTTTACGCCTCTTCCGCCGCTACCTATGGCATGGGCGGCAGCTTGATGCGCGAGGATCAAGTGCCCAAGCCCGCGAATATTTACGCTTTTTCCAAGGTGCAATTGGACAATTGGGCCCGGGAGTACGGGCGCAAACATCCCGCCTGGAAAATCACCGGCCTGCGTTTCTTTAATGTTTACGGCCCTCGAGAAGCCCATAAGAAGGCGGCCGCCAGCATGATTTACCAACTGTACCTGCAAATGAAGGCGGGCCGCAATCCGCGGGTGTTTCGCGCGGGGGAGCAAAAGCGCGATTTTGTGTACGTCAAAGACGTGGTGGCCATGCTCCAGCGGGCGCTCTCCGCCGCCGGCAGCCGGGTGTATAATTGCGGCTCCGGCCAGCCGTTTTCATTCAACGAGGTCATCGGCGAAATCAATCGCGCCTTGGGCGCCAATTTGAAAACGGAGTACATCGAGAATCCTTACGGAGCCTTTTATCAGAATCATACCGAGGCGGACATGGAACTGGCTCGCAAAGAGCTCCAGTTCGAGCCCCAATACGGGCCCGCCGCCGGGATTGCCGATTATATTGCTATTTTGGAAGGAAAAGAAAGGTTGTAATTTTATGAGTGAAGATAGTTCGCGGTCAAACGCCGCTCCGGCCAAACGCCGGCTCGGCTTTTGGTTGGGTGTCGGGGTGGGCGGTCTGGCGGGTTTGATGGTCATCGCCTATTTAATTGTCACCAGTTCGGCGTTTCTCAAATCGTTTGTTTTACCCAAGGCGGGCGCCGTCCTCGCGGCCAAAGTCACCGCCGATAGCATTTCGGCCAGCCCGCTCATGGGGTCGCTGACCATTCGGGGGTTCTCGCTGCAGCCGGAAGGGGCGGAACCCCTTTTGAGCGCGCAGGAGGTCAGCGCGCACTTCAGCCTGTTCGGCATACTCGGCGGGAAATATGAGATTCACGAGGTGAACCTGGTGGCCCCCGTGGTGAATTGGGTGAAATCGGACGATGGGAAGAACGATAATTTAAACGCTTTACTCAATGGCATGGCTAAAAATCAGGGAACCAAAGCCGCCGCGGTGAAAACGGCTCCTTTTCAGATTTCCTTGAACCAAATCGCCATCCAGCGGGGCACGGTGCGCTACGTGACGCAGGGCGCTTCCGGCAGCGATCAAGCGGAGATCTCCGGCTTGAACCTCACGATCGATAAATTTCAAAACAGCCAGCCCGGCAAGCTCGTCGTCGAGGCGGCCGTCAAATATGAAATTCGCAACCGCACGAATGCCACGCCGAGTTTGCTGCAAGGCAAGTTGGCGGGCAATTACACCTATCGAGTCGGGGCTGATCTGATTCCGGAAGCGGTGTCGGGTTCCACCAAAGTCGAAGTGACCCAAGCCCAGGGCGCCTGGGCGGACGGAGCCAATCTGGCGGCGACGCTGGATTGCTCGCTGACCCCCAACAACGTGGAAAAGCTCAATTTGCGCTTTGAAAAAGCCGGGGCCGCCTTGGGCCAATTGAATCTAAGCGGACCGTTCGATCGGACCAAAAATGAAGGCCGTTTGAAGCTCGAATTGCTTTCGATCAACCGTCAGATATTAAACTTGGCGGGCGCGGCCGCCGGGCTGGACTTCGCGCAAACCACCTTGGACGCCACCAATATGCTGGATGTGACCCAAGGGGGGAATATTGTTTCCTTGAGCGGCAATTGGCGTGGCGGGCAGTTAACGCTGCTCCAGAACCGCCAGACAACGCCCGCGATCAACGCGGATTTTTCCTATCAAGTTAACCTCGATTTCAAAGCCCAGTCGTTGATCGTTCAGCGCTTGGGTTTGGCCAGCACGATCGCCGGGCGAGACTTTTTATCCGCCAAACTCGATCGCGCCATGAATTTGAATTGGGGACAAAAACAAGCGGGATTTCAAGAAGCCAGCCTGGTGTTGTCCCTGACCAATTTGAATTTGAAAGACTGGAG
The DNA here is from genome assembly GCA_002306985.1 of Verrucomicrobia bacterium UBA1319. Classification (GTDB taxonomy): domain Bacteria; phylum Verrucomicrobiota; class Verrucomicrobiia; order Limisphaerales; family UBA1319; genus UBA1319. Next base: position 31,685 of record DBTJ01000170.1, on the reverse strand, counting down.
CGTGTTTGCGGGGACCAATACGCCTTCCGGCACCTTGGCGGTGGCGGGGAAAGTCACCGCGCAGAAGGATGGCAAGGTGTTGCTCGCGGATTTGGGGTTATATGCCCGCGATTTCGCGGTTACCGTGGGCACCAATCGCCTGGCTTTCGCTTCGCTGCAAAGTCAGCTGAAGGGGCGGATGGAGGATTATCGCAAGTTCGTGCTCGAAAGCTATACCTTCGAAGCCCGGGAGAGCGCGCCGGTGGCCACCATTTCGGCGAGCGGCTCGGGAGATTACTCCCTGTCCACCACCAACGGCAATTTGCGGTTGGTTCTGGAAGGCAATCTGGCCGCTTTGCTGGCCCAATATCCGGTGGCGCAAATCCATTGCTCCAGCGGTTTGGTAAAATTGAATTTGCTGCTGGCGCAAAAGTATCCGCCCTTGCAAAAAATGGTCTCCGGCAGCGTTTCAATCGACGGTTTTACCGGCGATTGCGCCGGGTATCGGCTGACGAATTACACCGCCCAAGTGGAATGTGAAGTGGATGCCAAAGAGGATAGCATTCATCTAAACGGTTTGAAAATCACGGCGAAAGACAGTTTCAATTCCGGAGGTTCCCTTGGCCTGAGCGGGGTTTACGATCTTTCCAAAAAGACCGCGCAATTCACCTTCAACACCATCGATTTGAACCAGTACGCGGCCGGCCCATTCCTGGCGCCTTTGCTTTCCTCGATGCCGGTGCCGCGCTTTTCGCTGAGTTCCGAAGGCAGCGTTGCCTACGATCCAGCGGGTAAAACCGCGATCAAAGCCGATCTTAAAATGGGGGGGCTAACCTTTGCCGATCCGGCCAAAAAATTGCCGGCCACCCCGCTCAATTTTGAATGGGTCCTAGATGCGGCGATGGGCCAGTCCAACGCGGTAGATATTAGCCAGTGCCTGCTTAAGCTTGGGCCCGAACAAGGGGGCGTTCGTTCCGGAGGCGTGGTGGCTTTGTCTGGAAACTTAGACCTAAAAACCTTGGCGGCGCGGCTTGCCTATGGCGTGACCAACGTGAATGAAAAAGGCTTGGCGGCGTGGGTGGAAAACTATCTTGCGCCCAAAAAACTCGCCTCCGTCAGTATCAACGGCTTTGGGAATGTGGATTATTCGCCCGATAAGGATTCCCAGTTTAAATCGAGCTTAAGTGTCACCAACTTACTTGTGGCGGAAACTGCCGCCAGCGGGACGAATTCAGGGACGCCGCTGAACATCACCTTGAAATGGGATGCTTCCATTAAAGCCAAATTGCTGGAGTTGCGGCAATTCCTGGTGGCTTTGAATCCGACCACGCTGGGATCGAACGAATTCCAGGTCACCGGCAAATTGGATCTATCCGCCAGCAACGCTTATTCGGGGCAACTGGTGGCGCAAGCCGACTCTTTGGATTTGACGCCGTATTGGCGGATGCTGGCGAAAACCAACGCCACCACGACCTCAACGGCTGCCACTGCCGCCAAACCGGCCGCTGCGTCCAAGAATGTGAAAACCACCACCGCCGCGCCAACCGAGCCGGCGGCCATAACCTTGCCCTTCCAGAATTTTAGCGCCGATCTGAAAGTGGGCCGGCTTTATCTGGAAGACATAGCCCTGAGTAATTTGGTGGCTACCACCAAACTCAACGGCGGCAACGCGCAAATCAATCCGTTCGGATTCAACCTGAACGGCACTCCGGTCAAAGCCACTGCGGCGTTGAATTTGGGGGTGGTGGGATACACGTATGATCTGGCCATGCAAACTACTAATATGCCTGTGGAACCGTTGGCAAATACCTTCGTGGCCGGGGCCAATGGGAAATACCAAGGTAATGTGACCTTGGATGCCCAGATCAAAGGGGCGGGCATTACGGATCCCAGTATCCAATCGAATTTGGCGGCTCAGATTTCCTTCACGCTCACGAATGCCAATATCGTATTGGTGAGCGCTTGGTCGAAATCTTTGCTTACGCCGATCTTGACGGTGCTGCGGTTGCCTGAGCTGTTGAACTCACCGGTCAACGGAATGGTGGCGCAAGCCAAAGCGGGACCGGGAATTGTTACACTTCAAAGCCTGACCGTTTATACCCCTTCCTTCCAGGCCACCAGCCAAGGCACCATCACACTGGCTTCCGTATTAACCAATTCGACGCTAGCCTTACCCGTGGATATCGCTTTGGAACGTTCCGTGGCGCAGAAAGCGAATCTGGTGCCGAGCAGCACGCCCACGAACGCGACGTTCGTCACGCTGCCTTCATTTGTGCAAGTCAAAGGCACGCTGGGATCGCCCAAACCGGAAATCAGTAAATTAGAGCTGGCAAAAATGAGTCTGCAATCGGTGGCGGGCTTGCCTGCGTTCGCCGGATCGAAGGTGTTGACGAATATCACGAGCATTCTCAGCGGCACAACCTCCACGACCAACGCGATTACGACCGCGGCGGGCACTAATGCCACCGCCACCAAAGTACTCAATATTTTGGATGCGCTGGCCGCCACCAACGCGGTTTCCGCCGTTTCCAATTCTCCGGCGGGCTCAAATACCAATGTCAATAAGGCCTTGAATATTCTCAATATATTCCGCAAAGGTCGTTGAAATCATTCAGCGCCGCTTCATTCGGAGAACGAAATGAGTGAATGCGGCGCGGTTGGTGAATCTAGCCGATACTCTCCTTGGGAAACGAAAGACTCCTTGACGGCCCGCTTAGGCGGGCTTTTCAAAATCGGCGCAAAGTCATGCCGCCCCAGGCAACTGGGGCGTGCTGACGGGCTGTACCGTTCGGATCGGAATGCGTAAGGCCGCCGGTTCCGGGGCCAACGCCTCCGGTTCTGGGCGCGGCAACGCGGGTTTGGCATAATTCACTGAGCGCAGCCGGATGACTTGCTTTTCCAAATCGTAAATGGCGTAAATCGCCATGTCGGTGCGTGTTTGCGGCTCGGTTTGCCCCACACTGCCTACGTTGACCAGGTACTTAACTTCCGGTTCCACTTTGAATTCGGTGTAGGAAAGCTCGCATACGTTGTCTTTTTTGATGTACACCACCGGATTGTGCGTGTGCGCGAAAAAGCAGACGCGGGCTTTTTGATTGGCAAAATGATACCCGGCGGCGGCGGTTTCCAGTACGCACGCCCAACGCTGCGGGCGGTCCAGCGAAGTGTGGACCAGGACAAAATCTTCCAATTCGAGTTGGTAAGGTAGTTGATGAAGCCATTGCCGATCCGCCTCGCTCAGTTGGTTGCGGGTCCACTGAATGTGAGCGGCGGCTTCGCGGTTAAAGCCATCTAGCGGAGCCGCGTTGGAACAATACTCGTCGTAGTCTCCTTTGATGGACGGAATCCCGGCCCCACGAATGAGATCCAAACATTCTTTAGGGTTGTCATTGCAGCCAACGATATCACCCAGGCAAGCGATGTGACTGCACTGTTGTTCTTGGATGTCGGTCAGCACGGAACGTAAAGCCTCCAAGTTCGCGTGTATGTCGGCAATAAGTGCGTATCTCGTCATGTGTAATCATAATGCAGACTTGGGAGTCGGGCAACTATGGCCGTAAAGAATCTTGAGGAAGCTTAATGATAATAATTAAACGAGGTTGAGCTTATCCCTTTGAGCTACGGGCGTTAAGCCGAAACCACTCGCGCCGGACCGCCGCGTCGTTGTATTTACGGCGATGGCCGCAGGGTGAGCGAAGTCGGACAAATTCCGCGCTGGTTGTTGTTTCGGCCAGCCCAGTCAGCCGAGTGGAAGAAAGTTACCGAGCGGGAGGTGTTTTTTGTTTTATAACCGCTTCTGATGGGTGTGGTAATGAATTTACCCGCGCAAGCTATCGTTATTTTACCACGCGATAATATCTGGCGGGAAAGGCGATGACATTGGTGTCGGTGAAAGATAGGGAAATGCCGCTCGCGCTTTGCGTGGTTATACTTGTCCAATCGATCAAGTTGGTGGAGGCCTCGATGACGACGACGCTATTGGCGGGCAGTCCGATGACGAGGAATTGAAATCCGCCGTTTTTTAGTGTTTCAACGGAAAGCAGCCGGATGGGGGTTGCGGCTTCCACGGTGAAATTGAGCGGAGAGGAGACGCCCACGCCGCCGAGTTCATCGGTCGCTTGCGCCGTGAGGGAATAATGCCCCGCCGGCAAATCAGAAACCACCAATACGCTTGGATTGGTCGGGAGTGAGCCCCAGGAAACGAGCGATTCAAAGAATTCGATTTGCGCGATGGTGACGCCCGGGCTGGTGGCGGTGGCTTGGAGTTTCACCGTGGCGGGCGCGGTAAAGGCCGCGTTGGTATCGAGGATTTCCAGGGTGACCGAAGGCGGGGGCACGGAAGTGATGACGATGGGGCTGGACATGGCCGCAATGCCCAGATCATCGACCGCCCGGAGCTTGAGGTTGTATTCGCCCGCCGTAAGCGCGCCAATAGCGAGGCTATAAGGACTGTTGGTGACGGTTCCAAGAAGTTGGTCGCCCGTATAAAATTCCACATATGCCACCTGGCCGTCCGTGTCGGCTGCGTCGGCCCGCAAAGTGACTGGAGTGAAAGTCGAGAAACGAGCGGTGTTCGTTGGACTCAGCAGCGCTACGGTTGGCGGTTGGTCGACGAGCAGGGGCGTGTTGCCGGATATGCCGGTGCCTCCCAACTCATCGGTTGCTATCGCGCTCAAGCTATAGGTTCCCGCGGTCAGGTTGGCAACTTGAATGGCAAAGGGGCTGAAGCTTGCAATGCCCAGGGAATTGGCGCCCGCAAAGAATTCGACCTGCGAGATGGCGGCGTTGGAGCTTAGGAGATCCGCCCGCAAAGTGATAGTAGCCGGAGCCGCCAGCACGGTGCCGTTGGTAGGGGTGATTAATGCCACTAAGGGTGGGGGTACGGACGTAATGGTGATCGCGCTTGCAGCGGAGGCGATGCCCCAGTTGTCGATCGCTCGGGTGGAAAATTCGCAGGCACCCGCCGAGGGTGGGACCAGTGAGAATGTAAAAGGCGTGTTGGTGACGACTCCCAATAAATTGGTACCGGAGTAAAATTCCACGCGCGCCACCGAGCCGTCCGCATCGGTTGCCTCCGTTCGCAAAAGTAGCGGCAGCGAAGCGGAAACTCGCGCCCCATTGATGGGCGAGGACATGGTTGCGGACGGGGGTTGGTCGATTACGATATTTACATTGCTGGATACGCCAGCGCCTCCCAGTTCATCGGTGGCTCGGGCACTGAGTGAGTAAGTTCCCGCTGGCAAATTGGTAATCGGTACGGAGAATGGGCTATTGCTCGACGTGCCCAGCGATTGGGCGCCGGCGAAGAATTCGACTTGCACCACCGCGGCCCCAGTGTTTGACAGGCTAGTCTCTAGGGTGAAATTCGCCGGCGCCGCTAGCACGGCGCCAGCGGCGGGCGCGGTTAAAGCAATGGTTGGCGGAGGTATGGAGGTGATGGTTATCGAGCTGGAAACGGTGGCTACCCCCCAATTATCCACGGCTTTTGCGAAGATGGTGTAGTCGCCAGCGGGCAATGGCTCCAGGGCCAGGTTGAAAGGCGGGTTGGTGACCGTTCCGAGCAGATTGGCGCTGGCGTAAAACTCCACTCGGGCAATGGCGCCATCGCTATCGGTCGCCGCCGCTTGCAAGGTGAGGGGACTGGCGGAGGCGTAACGCGCCGTATTGGCGGGGCTGAGGAGGGAAACGCTGGGCGGTTGATCGACGACGATGTTCACAATTTCCGAGAACCCGGTTCCTCCCAGTTCGTCCGTGGCCCTGGCGGTGAGTGGATGAGCGCCGGTTTCAAGCGGGGCAATGCTTAAGGTATACGGGCTATTCGTGACTGTGCCGAGGGAGTTGGCGCCGACGAAAAATTCCACTTGGAGCACGGTTGCTCCGGTGCTGGTGGCGCTGGCTTGAAGCGACAGCGAATCCGAAGTTAGGAATAACGATCCATTGGTGGGGTAGTTCAAAGCCACAGCCGGCGGGGGAACCGAGGTGATGGTGATCGAACTCGAAATACTCGTCACTCCCAAGGTGTCCACCGCGCGTGCCGTGAAAGGGTGTTCGTTTGCCGGAAGAGCGGTTAATTTCAGGCTGTACGGGCTATTGGAAACCACGCCCAAAAGGGTGGTGCCTTCGTAAAATTCAACATAGGCCACCGGATTATCCGCGTCGCTGGCTTCCGCTTTCAAGTCGACCGTGGCTGCCGTGGAATAGCGCGCCCCGTTGGCCGGGGCTATGAGCGATACGCTGGGTGGCTGGTCGATGACGATGTTGGCTGCGCTGGACCAACCGATACCTCCCAACTCATCGGTGGCTCGAGCGGTCAGGCGGTACCGGCCCGCGGTTAGACTCGAAACCTCCAAGCTATAGGGGCTATGGGTGGCAATCCCTAAGAGGTTGGCGCCGGCGAAAAACTCAACTTGGGTCACCGCCGCGCCGGTGTTGAACGCTTGTGCCTGCAAGGAAAGCGCGGTCGCCCCGGAAAATTGGGCTCCGTCCACAGGGGCCGTCAAAGTGACGGTTGGGGGGGCCACGGAAGTGATGGTGATGGCAGGGGAAATCGTGGCAATGCCCAGATCGTCCACGGCTCGGGCCGATAGGATATAGACTCCCTCGGGAAACGCCTGGAGCGTGACACTTGGTTGGTTGCCGCTGGTTATGCCTAGCAAGTTCGTTCCCGAATAAAACTCGATGGTTATCACCTGGCCATCGCTATCGGTTGCCTCCGCCACCAACGTCAATGGGTTGGAAGCGGAAACTCTGCCGCCATCGGCTAGGTTGGCAATGGCTACCACTGGCGGCTGGTCGATGGTGATCTGAATGGGGGCAGAGGTGGTGGATGCGCCCTTGGCATCGGTGGCTTTTGCCGTCAGAGCATAGGTGCCCGAGCCTAAGCTGGAGAAGGCCAGTTGGTACGGGCTAGTGGTGTCGATTCCTAAAGACTGGGTACCCGCCAAGAACTCAACTTGGGTGATGACACTGCCAGTGCTGGCCGCCTCGGCGGTTAAAGCCAAGCTAGCCGGGGCGGTCAACACTGTGCCGTTGGTGGGGCTGGTCAAAGCCACGGTGGGGGGCTCATACACGAAAACTTGCGGGGTAAACAACCAGGCTTGTTGATTGGCGAGTATCGAGGGCGATCCGTTATACGTATACTTGGCGCAGACGGTGCCTGAATCATCTTCGATCCCCACGGTGGCCCGACGACCGGCTCCGCGGGAATTGTTAGGGGTAACTTCCTTGTATTGGAATAGGATATTGGGCGAGCCTTCGCTGAGCACGGCTTGAAAGGTGAGCGGAGCGGATGAACTGTACACCCCCACCCAAGAGATGACCATTTTGCGGTTAGGCGCCTCGCCCACCGCGCCCGCATATATTCCGCCGCTGCTGGGCACGGATAGTCCATCCCAGTACGGGCAGATCACTCCGTGCGGGGTTTGCACGCTGGGGAAATTAACATTATCGGCCAGATTCAATTCCGCCGCTTTGAATCCCAGAATGCCATTGGCGCCGATGTAAAGTTGCGTGTTGGTTTTACCATAGAACACGAAGGGAAACGGGAGGGAGACCGCGTCGCTAATGTCGTTGGTGGTCAAGGTCACCCGGCTCAAAAGGCTGGTATCGATCCAATTGTAGTTGGTCGATTGCATTAGATAATTATCTAAAACGGCAATTTCACGCGCGGTGGAAATGGCGGTCCCCGAGCGGTTGGTGATTGTGAGGGTCGTGGTGTAAAAGCCCGGAGTGGCATAGGCGTGGGAGGGCGTGGTGTCAGTGACCGCCGGGGAGCCATCGCCAAAATCCCAACGACAGCCCGTCGCGCCGATGGAGGTGTTGGTGACCCAGAGTTGTAAGGGCGCGCTGCCGGCGTAAGCGGAGGCGGTAAAACTGGGCACCGTTTCCGCGCTCAAGGCGGCGGCGAGATTGGCCATTCCACCGGAGACGCATTTCCGGTCAAGCGTGGTTAGTGGCGTGGTGTTGGCCATCAGCCGGGCGATGAGCTGACGGTAATTTTCCGTCGGATAAGTGGATTTGAGTAACGCCAAAACACCGGCCACGTAAGGCGTCGCCATGGATGTGCCCGAGGCGGTGGCGTATTGCGAGTCGCTGGTGTACCAGCAGGAATAGATCGCGGAGCCGGGGGCCGCCAAGTGGACTGTCCGGGCGCCGTAATTCGAATAGGAGGGGAGGTCGCCATAGCGATCGATCGCTCCCACCGACACCACGTTATCCAAAGGATAGCCCGATGGATAATTGGGGTACACGTCAGTGTTCAGACCATCGTTGGCGGCGGCCGCCACCAAGATAATGCCCGCCTGCCGAGTTTGTTCGATGGCGTTGTAAAGCGAGAGCGAAAAATTAGTGTCACCCCAGCTGGCGTTGACGATGTGGGCGCCGTTTTGCCGGGCATAATCAAGGCAGCGAATGGCGTCGGAAAGCGAGCCGCTCCCCGTGCTATCCAGGAATTTCAGGGCCATGATTTGGACTTTCCAAGCCACGCCCACCACCCCCACCCCGTCGTTGCCCACGGCCCCAATAATGCCGGCCACATGGGTGCCATGGCCGCCATCATCCATGGGATCTTTGTTTACGCCCAGCACATTGGTGCCATAGGGACTGACGCCGCTGCCCGCCACCACTTTGGGATTGATCCACATGTTGGAGGCTAGATCTTGGTGCGTGTAACGGACGCCGGTATCGATTACGGCGACGACCACCGAGGAAGCGTCATGCGTGATGGCCCAACCGTTGGTCGCGGCAATATCAACGCCCGCTCGGCCGCCGCTTTGCCCGGTGTTTTTTAGGCCCCACAAGGTGCCGCTAGTGAAACTCGGATCGTTTGGCTCCAGCGAGGCGCGCAGAATGTAATCGGGTTCCGCGTACTCCACCAGCCCGCTTTCTTGATACTCGCGGACCGTCTCCAGCACCTCCATGTTGGTGGCCAGCCCCAAGACTTGGAGATGGCGCAGGTTGCCGTATTCGTGCAGGATGGATACCCCTTTGGCGGCGTGTTTTTTCGCGAGCGTTCCGGAATCTTCCCCCGCCTTTGGCTGGATTAAGATGCGGTCCGAACGGTAGCGGGGCGCCGGCGCTCCGAAGCCCGCGCTGGCGAATAAAACCAAGAGTAGGCAAATATCCGCCCATTTCGGGAGGACAGACTTGCGGTTCTCCATACAGTTGCTCCTCAATAATTGTCCGTCTGCCATAAGTTCAATCGGCAAGCGTGGCGGATGGGGGGGGGATACCAAGAGCGGCGCGCGCAAACGCGCGCCGTTCGTTTTTTATGGCCGGGAGCCACTCCGATGTCTAGGTTCCGCTGTTACCCAAACCTGGGACTCACGGTTTAATGCGGAGAATTGTTTACCGCGTGGGGACCAAGTAAAAGAAGGCGTTAGTCGTGGCTGGCACCACGACTTCCACTTCCGGCAAGCGGCCCGCCACATTCGTCACCACCGTGGGAGTCTGGCTTAGGTTAGAGGTGGACAGAACATTGTAACTGGCGCCCGATTTCGCCGGCAACGCAATCCGGACGTGGCTGGAATCCCAGTACGAAATGTCAAAACCCAGGATGGGATCGTAGACCGACGGATTGGTGTCCAGGCATTGCTCGCGAGCGTTGCTATAGCCATCGCCATCGGGATCGTCGGTTAGGTCGTACGCCAGCGTGCCGAACTTGGCCATTTCCCAATTGTCATCCAAACCATCGTGGTCGGTATCGGTGATCGCCACGCCTTGAATTATGAGCTGGGCTTCGGTAACTACGTTGGTCGAAGCCGATAATTCATTGCCAATTTCAAGTTTCCACTGGCCCACGCTGCTTTCGTAAAAGTGGTGCACGGACCAGAAGGTCCAGCCGTCCGGAGCCGAAGAGTCGTCGGTGGTGATGTTTTGGAGCACGCTGCGCGTACCGGAAGGCGAGACCAAGGCAATATGCAGGTCGCCGCGCGAAGTGGAAGTGGTGGTCAATTTCAAGCCCACATGCTCGCAAGCGAGCGTATTGGTCACCTCGAACGTGGCGGTGGCGGGCGAGTAAACGATTTGCGCGGTATTGTCGGGCTGGCTTTGCGCATAATCGCGCAACGCTTCGCCGCTGGCTTTATTGATGAAAACCGCCGGGATGGAAGCGAAGGGCGCCTGCATCAACACGCGGGTGGTGGAGGTGGTGTTGTCGAAAATAATAACGAACGCCGCGCCCGCCGCCGCGGCATGGTTGATTTTGTCCTCAAAGTAATTCACCCCGCGCTGGATCAACGCCGCCTTGCCTTTTAAATCCACGGTAAGGGTGTTGGTAGCCTGGCCCACGTAAACCAGTGGCAGGGCCGCGGTGGAGGCGTCGGCATGGACGCCATCGCTTGGCCAGCAGCTGATCGAGGTGAGCGCCGCGTCGATACCTTCGCCGCCACATACCACCCGGAGGGCGTTGGTGGGAATTGCGGGCAAGGCGGACGCCGGGCCGAACGTCACTTCGGTGGCGGCCGGCCGGTTCGACCAATGTTTCGCCAGGGCGACCGCAAATCCCGCGTCGGGAACGCCGTAACCAAGATTATGCCCGATCGTGAATCCCGCCGCATTCGTGTGCAAATCGCCGTCGTTCGTGTTCAGGTAATGCGCGGATTGAAGCAAGACTTGCTGCACGTCGCGGTAGGTGAGGTTGGTGTTGACCGAGAGGATTAAGGCGGCCACCCCACTGATTTCCGGCGTGGCCGCCGAGGTGCCATTGAAACCCGTATCTCCGAAGCAATAGTTATTGCCCGCGCCTGAACTGCTCGAGTTGTAGCCCGCCGAACCTTGTCGGTCGGTGGTCATAAGGTTGGGAGCGGCGGGATCTTCGGTGCCATAGTCCTGGTCCGGGTCGCCGCTGGGCGCCCCTACCAGGAGGCAAGCTCCGGGAGAGGAATATCTGCAAAAAAGCCCGTCATACCGCGCGGCGGCCACCGCGATCACCCGTGGGTCGCTGGCGAATCCGTCGTCGTTGGCATTCATCCCGGCCACGACGTAGGTTCCGTAATCGAGGGGTAAGCGCATATTGCCGCCGGCGCGCACGATCACGGCGCCTTTTCCATCGCGACCTTTGGTGACGGCGTTGGCGATGCCAATGTCGCTCAAAGCGTCGATGCCGGATTGAGTGCCGCTGGCGTTGCCCCAGCTGTGGTTTTGAATCGATACCACGTTGGACTGGTATTGAAACATCTCCATAAGCGCTTCGTCGCTGATAATTTGATCGCTGCCGCCGATGGGGGAACCCCAAATAACCCAGCTGGCCAGCGAGACTTGAGGCGCGACGCCCGAGACGCCCACACCGTTGTTACCCACCGCGCCGACCAGTCCTGCCACCGGGGTGCCGTGGTTGGAATCGCTAAATTGGGGGTTGGCATCAGCGGAGCTGTCATCGAAGTTGTGGTGCGGTCCGGTGGTTACGTTAGCGGCTAGGTCGGGATGGGTTAAGTCCACACCGTCATCGGCGATCGCCACAATAATGCCTTTGCCTGTGGTCTCGGACCACGCTTCGCGGGTGTTCAGGTCGATGCCGAGCGGGGTGCCATTGTCATCGCGATTTTCCAAATACCAGAGCTTGGAAAAATAGGTGTCGTTTGGTTTGGCGGAGAAACGGCCCAGTTTTTGGGCCGCGCGTCGGGCCACCGGATAACTGATGGTGACACCCGGTTCTTTGGCCAGGGCTTCGGCGGCATCAATGGCGGCGGCGCTATTGGTAGCCTGCAATATGTAAATGCCGTTGGGCAATTCGCGGGCGATTTGCAGCCCGCGTCCGGAAATCACAGCCTCCACATTAGTCCCGGTTTTGGTCTTAAGGACGAGTCGACTGCCAAAATATATCGAATTTGACGCTCCTTTAGATTTTACCGCGCGAGTCCAGGTATCTTTGCCGCTCGACAGGGAAGATTTTGCCGGGGAGGCGTTCGTTGTCGTGCTGGTGGGATCGAGGTAGTAAACCGTGCGCTGGGGCTCTAAAAACTCCACCCGCCGCGAATAATTTGTGTCTGCTGCCAGAACTCCGGCTACCAGGGTTTGAGCAAGCCACAAGACAACCATGATTCGATGGGCAGGTAGATGACCCCAGGAGTTTCCGGTTCGAAACACGGGCCAATTCAGCATCCAGCCTTTGATACTCTTCATATTTTGTTTTCGTCTTCCAATTAACCGCAATACCCCCACTCGAATCGAAGCATTTTTTTTACGGGCCAGCTTCTTTCAGGCCCAATCAGGTGTGTGCCTTGGTGTTTTCCTTGCCGCCCTGGCGGCGTTTGGTTGTAGCTAACGATTATCGTAGCAAAAACGGTGCCAATCCAAAAATTACGAGTGTTCGCCGGGACAGTGACTTGCGAAAATGGGTGATTCCAAATGCTGGGAATGAGGTGTGGAATTAGCGTCAAAATATCGGCTGAGACGCCGCCAGCCACTGGGGAAAACCAGACCTTAAAAATTCGTCTTATTGAAGGCTGGACAACGGAGAACCACGAAAGGTTGCAGCAAAGCTTTTCGCCACCGAACATCCTGCAAACCAAAGTATAACCCAAATCTCCGGCAGTTGGCGGGTTTACCTTCCCGGTTCCACCCTCAAGCGGGAGATCCCGGTTAGGCGAGCTGGCTCGATCATTGTGTTTAATAGACATAAAGATCGATGAAACCCGCTCCCATTCAGGTCATCAATTTTCAAAATTATCAGAATTGGTTTTTCCTATATCTCCGCCGTCATTTAAACGTGTCGGTCGACCTTACGCCGGTCCAATCGCCTCGCCGCCGCCAGATAGTAAACACCGAGATGCAAGCGGAGTTGCGTAATATGTTAGTTGTCGCAATTTTAAAGTTTGTAAGTGTTTATAAAAGAGAAGGCTCGCGTGGACGCGCGCCGATAGCGAAACCTCCGGGCCGGTCGTCCGGTTTCTCTTAGGACGGAATGAATGAGTTTGCTTCAAAGATCGGGAGGCCTATTTACCGAACACTTGCCGGATGAAGGAATCACCGTGGAGTAATCCGAAGCTGCCTTTGGCGCAACTGACTTCATCGTATTGGGTTACGCTATCACCTTTGCGGCGCGGATCGCGGATGGCAAAGGGTACCGCGTCGCGCGCGTGGATGCGTGTTTCGACGGGGGTAGGGTGATCGGGTAAAACGGCCACCACCGCTTCAAGACCTTGGCGTTCAATGCCTTCAAGTACGCGGCCTATCAGACGCGCGTCGAGATCTTCGATCGTTTTTATCTTCAGCTCCAGGTTGCCGTCATGTCCCGCTTCGTCCGGGGCTTCGACGTGGACATAGCAAAAATCGTCCGTTTCCAAGGCTTTAAGGCAGGCGTCGGCTTTGCCTTCATAGTTCGTGTTATACAGGCCGGTTGCCCCGGGGACGCGCACGGTTTTCAAGCCTGCGTAAACGCCGATTCCCCGGATGAGATCCACCGCGGAAATAACGGTGCCCGATACCCCGAAGCGTTCCGGGAAGGTCCACATTTTCGGGCGTCTTCCGGGTGACCAGAGCCAAATCGAGTTGCCGGGATCTTTGCCGGCGGCCATGCGTTTGCGGTTGATGGGGTGATCTTTAAGTATCGCCCAGGAGCGGCGAGTTAAGTCATTGAGCAAATCGGCGGTGGCTTTGGCTTCCGGGGTTTTAGGCTTGATCCAGTGGGCCTCTGCGGATTCTCCCGGATAATCATGCGGGGGGGCGCAATCCAGCCTAGGATCCAGGTCCACGCCCACAAATAAATGGCGATAACTCACGCCCGCATAAAAATGCCCGGCTACCGAACCGAGTTCGGCCTCGATGGTTTTGATGATCTCCTCCGATTCTTCGGAAGTAATATGACCGGCGGAGTGGTTTTTGATTTTGCCGTCCACCAGGCAGATGAGGTTGCAGCGCATGGCGATTTCGTTTGGCCGGATGTCCACACCCATGCTTGCCGCTTCCAAAACCCCTCTTCCCTGAAGCACTTGGCGCGGATCGTATCCCATGACCGCCAGGTTGGCCGCCCCGCTGCCGGGAGCCACGTCGTCTTCGATGGTGCGCAGCAATCCGCAAGTGCCTTCCCGGGCGATCCGATCCATATGCGGTTTGCGTGCTGCTTGCAATGGCGTTTTCCCTCCCAACCGTGCCACGGGATAATCGGACATGCCATCGCCCAAAAAGATGATGTGCTTCATATTTAAGATACGGCCAGATCACCCATCGGCTGGCTTCATCGGGGCCATTGAGGTTGGATTGGGCCAGCTAGTGATCTACAGCCCCGGCATTTTATGCCTAAAACCAGAAAAAGCAAGCAACCCTGCGGGTGCAACTTCCTATTGCTAGGCCGGTTCAAGTGCGGCATTCTGACCGTATGGTGATGCGGGGCATCTTAGCTTGGTGGCGAAAATGGCGGAACAATCCGCTCGTCCAGGCTTTTGCCTTGTCCGTGCTGTTCCACATCGAGGTTTTATGCATTGTCGAAATTGGGGTCCATGAAGGTTGGTGGCAGGATTCCTCGGTACCCTCCTGGATGCGCGTGTTGCCGCCGAAATCGGCATTGGCCAAACAGTTGGCGAAGAATGAGAAGAATCCGTTGAAGTTGGAGCAAGCCAAAAAGGAGGACGCCCCATTGTTATATGTCGAAGTCGATCCCGCCTTAGCTACCGCTCAGGCGCCGCCGGAAACCCCGCTTTATTCCGCGCGCAATTCGCTGGCCGCCAATCCCGATCCTAAAAAGGACACCAAAACCCCCAAGGTTGATGGAAAGCAGACGAAGATCATAAAGACGGTGGATACGCTCAAGCCGAATCCTAAACCTCTGCCCGAGCTTAAACCCGATCCCAAACCCCAGCCGCCGCCGAAACCGATCGAAGATCCGGTGGTGAATCCCATCCCGGAGCTCAAGCCCGAGGTCAAGCCGGAAACCAAGCCCGAAACGAAGCCGCAACCCAAGCTCGAAGAGGTCAAGCCGGTGGAAAAAGTGGCGGCTGGCAATATGAGCGAAGCCAAGCCTCAACCCCTAAGCGCTGAGGCTACTCCCGCGCGCGAGGCCGTTCCGGAAACGCCCGCGCCAGCGGCCAAACCTCGGCGGCGCACGTTGCCGGCGGAACGACGCGATATGGGCCTGCTAGCGGGCAACAAGATGCGGCAAGATGGCGGCGTGAGTCGCGGCGGGGTGGTGTCCTCCTTGGATGTCAAGGAAAGCCCCTTCGGCAACTACGATGAGCAAGTCATCATTGCCATCCAACAACGCTGGTTCCAATTACTCGAGCAGCAAGATTTTACTCGGGGCAAGACCGGCAAAGTGGTGTTGGAATTCCGCATGATGTCCGATGGCCGGGTGACGAATATGCGGGTGGCGGAAAATGACGCGGGCGATTTGCTGGCGATTGTTTGTCAAAAGGCTGTGCTGGACCCGGTGCCTTACGCGCCGTGGCCGGCCGACATGAAACGCAAAATCGGCGTTAATTTTCGCGAAGTCCGTTTTACTTTTTATTACGAATAAAGCTTATGTTTGAATTCTTCAAAGCAGGCGGGCCTTTTATGGTCCTGTTGGTAACCACTTCCGTGGTGGCCGTGGCGTTTATCATCGAACGAGGGCTGGCGTTGCGTTGGAACAAGGTCATTCCCCGGCGCATTCAGGAATGCCTGGATCATTGCAACACGGTGGAGGATGCCGAGTCCCTCCGGCGCGTCTCCGATGGCAACCCTTCACCCATCGGCCGGTTACTGGTTTTGGCGATTGAACAGCAAAGCGCCACCAAGGCCGAAACCGAGGACGTGCTGCAATCCCAGGCGCGGCATGAGGTGGTGCAGCTCGAACGCGGGCTGCTCGTCCTGGAAATCATCGTCGGCATTGCCCCTTTGCTGGGTTTGGTCGGCACGATTCACGGCCTCATTACTCTTTTCGGCGACATGGGGCAGCAAGGCGTGACCGACAACTCCGCCTTTGCCCGGGGCATCGCCATCGCCTTGAACACGACGCTGATGGGCTTGCTCATCGCCATTCCATCGCTGGTGGCCTGGAGCTATTTTGTGCGCAAAGTGGAAACGATGACGGTCGAGATGGAACGAATGTGCGATGAATTCCTGCGCCGCCAGTTTAAACGCAAGAAAAAGGTGGCCGCGTGAAATTCTTCATCCGCAAGCGCCGCCAGCCTCCGGCCATCATTATTATCTCGCTGATCGATATTTTGATCGTCGTGCTGATTTTCTTGATGGTGACCACCACCTTCAAGCAGGCTCCCGCCTTGAAGCTGGCGCTGCCGGAATCCAAACAATCCAAGACGGGCGCTTCCGAGAACAGTGTTTTGGTGACCATCGCCAAAACCCAGCCCTTTTTATACTTGGGCCCCACCGCCATTACCGCCGAGCGTTTAGAAATCGAGTTGCAAGCTCGTTTGCTTAAGAACCCCCAGTTGTCCCTCGTGATTCGCGCGGACACTGAAGCGCCCTGGGGTCAGGTTGTCAAAGTGATGGATGTGGCCAAAAACGCGAACATCAAATTCGTTAACGCCTTCACGAAAAACGCCAAACCCTAGCGGCGCTGAGGCGCGTGATGGATGGGGTTACCGACCGTTCATGCCTATGAAAAAAATCGTCGCGGCCTTGCATGCTTGCGCGGATAAACCAAAAGCCGCGGGGCTCCAGCGTTTTTTTAAAACCGGCCCGGGCGAATACGCCGAGGGCGATCGTTTTATCGGCGTGACCGTGCCGCAAATTCGCCGCGTGGCCCGGGAATTTCAGCGCGTTGCTGACGACGAAGTTATCGAGCTCCTGCGTTCGCCCATCCACGAGGAACGCTTGCTGGCGCTCTTGATATGGACCTTGCAAATGCCCAAAGCTTCTCCGGCCCGCCGCGAAGCCGTCGCGGCCCATTATGAGCGGCACTTTCAATATATCAATAATTGGGATTTGGTGGATTTGTCCGCGCCGGTGATTCTCGGCGCTACGTTCACCCAGGAGACCTTGCTGCCCAAGCTGCGGGTATGGGCGCTGAGCGATCACTTGTGGACCCGCCGCATCGCCGTGCTGTCCACGTTCGCCTACACGCGAAGCGGTGATCCAGGGCCCGCTTTCGAAATTTCCAACCGGCTCTTGCGCGATCCCCATGATTTGATCCACAAAGCCGTAGGGTGGATGTTGCGGGAGGCGGGTAAGCGTTGCGGGCAAGCGGGACTGGAGGCCTTCTTAATGCCGCGATATGGCGCCATGTCTCGGACCATGTTGCGCTATGCCATCGAGCGTTTTCCCGAACCGCGTCGCCAGTTGTACTTGAAGGGATTGGTCTGAACGGTGGCCCGGGTGGCCCGGTGCCCGGGGCGGTTGCGCGCGCAGCCGAAGCTTGCCAGTCCAGCGGTTTGACTGGCACAATCAGGCATCATGTCGCCTTCTTTGCAGCGGGTATTTATTTTCCTGTTGGCGGCGGTTGTTTCGGCGTCTCCCGCGCTGGCCGCAAACACCGTGTATATCTCCGAGTTCATGGCGCTCAATGACGGCGCCCTCCTGGATGAGGATCAGGACGCCTCCGATTGGATTGAACTCTATAACGCCGGAGCGGCGCCGGTGAATCTGGCCGGATGGCGTTTGACGGATGACCGCGCCAACTTCGGGCGGTGGGCCTTTCCCAGTACGAACCTCGCCGCGGGCGGGTATCTCGTGGTCTTCGCCTCGGGGAAAGATCGCGCGGTGGCGGGCGCGGAGTTGCACGCAAATTTTCGCTTGAGCGGCGCCGGGGGGTATCTGGCGCTGATCGAAGCCGATGGTATGACGGTGGCGCATGAGTACGCGCCAGTCTACCCCACTCAATTCAAAGGAGTCGCTTATGGATTGTCGGTGACCGTCTCCAATCTCGCGTTGATCGCTAGGAGAGCGGTGGCCAAATGGCGCGTGCCGCGCAGTGTGACGGATTATCCGGCGGATTGGCCGGCGGTGGAGTTCGATGACTCCGCCTGGACGGAAGGGACCGTCGGCTTGGGGTTTGATCGAGGTGGAACCAACGTTACTTCGGGCGCGGTCACGAATTTGGCCTTGGGCAAAACCACCACTCAATCATCCACGCTCGACTTTGTTTATGCCTCCGGCAACGCGGTGGATGGCGACATCAATACCTTCACGCATACGCTGGCCGGGATGAACACGCCGGCCACCTGGGAAGTCGATTTGGGAACCAACTACAGCCTCAGCCGCATCGTTCTGTGGAATCGGGTGAGCTGTTGCGGGTCGCGCTTGCGCGACATCACGGTGCGCGTGCTCAGCGCGAATGGCGCCGCCACCAATTTTGTTTCGGCCTGGTTGAATCCCGAAAATGCCCTCGAGTCGCCGGATAACCTCACGCTCGACCTGGAGGCGCTCACCGGCGGGCCGGTGGCGGGCGGTCGGGTGCGAGTGACCCGGACGCCCGACCCCGATCTTTCAGGCACCGGCGGCGTCGGCAATTCGGACGAGTTCGACGTGCTGTCGCTGGCCGAAGTGCAAGTCTTCGGAAACTCGCTCGTCCCGCGCGTCGCGGATTGGCTGGAGACCGACATCGGCGCGGCAATGGGGTCCTCCAACGCCACCGTGTTGGCGCGCCTACCGTTCACCTTGCGCGAGGCCGCGACTCCCGCGCTGGACCGGTTGGCGTTGAGTCTGCGCTACAACGATGGCTTCGTCGCGTACCTTAATGGAGTTGAAGTGGCCCGTCGCAACGCGCCCGCGGTCTTGGATTGGAACGCCACGGCAACGGAGAAGCTCGCCGCCACGGAGCGCGAGGAAATGGATTTGTCCACCGCTCTGGGAAGTTTACGCGAGGGGCAAAATGTACTGGCAATCCAGGCGCTTAACGTTGCGGCGGACGACGCCACGCTGCTCATCCTGCCGGAGCTTACCGCCAGCTCGACGCGGCTTTCCAGCCCGCGCTATTTTACCGCGCCAACCCCCGGCGCGGCCAATTCGGACGGCTGGCTGGGGTTGGTAACGAAGCCGCTCTTCAGCGTGGATTCCGGGGTGTTCACCGCGCCCTTCACGCTGGAACTCACCACCGCCACCGATGGGGCCGAGATCCGGTATACCACTAACGGGACGCCGCCAGACACTTTGAACGGGCTGGTTTACTCCGGGCCAATCGCTGTGGATCGTACCACCCCGTTGCGCGCGGCGGCGTTCCGCGCCGGGTGGGCTCCCTCGGCGGTGGAGACTCGCTCCTATGTCTTCGTTACCAGCGTGATCACCCAAAACCTAGCCTCCGCCATCAGTGAGGGTTACCCCGCCCAGTGGGCCGGATTGGCGGCGGATTACAACTTGGATAGCCGGATTACCGCGGTGGGCGCCGAGGCTATGACGGATGCCCTGCGCTCGCTGCCCTCGGTGTTCATCACCACCACAATTTCCAATCTCTTCGATGAGAGCGACGGCATTTACGCGTATCCCGACAGCCATGGGGTGGCTTGGGAGCGGCCCGTGAGCTTGGAATGGGTGGGAACCAATCAGGTGAGCGAGTTTCGGGTGGATTGCGGTTTGCGGATCCAGGGTGGCTATTTCCGTTACTCGGGCGTGACGCATAAGCACTCCTTCCGCGCGCTCTTCAAGGAAACATACGGGGCGTCCAAACTGCGCCATCGCGTGTTCGAGGAAAGCGGCGCCGCCGAATCCTTCGATACACTCGTGTTTCGCGCCGGCGCCAATGACGGCTATTCATGGGGGGATGCGGGCGCGACCGTGCAGTTCATCCGGGACGAATTTGGCCGGCGCCTGCAATTGGCCATGGGCGAGGCCGCGCCTCACGGGCGATTCGTCCACCTGTATTTGAATGGCTTGTACTGGGGCCTCTACAACGTGGCCGAGCGGCCGAATGAGGATTTCTCCGCCAGTTACTATGGGGGTGACGCGGCTGCTTGGGACGCAAACAACGCGGGCGATGTTAAAAGCGGGAATTCTGACGCGTGGAACCAATTCACCCAACTGGCGAGCCAAACCACCACTTTGGCTCAATACCAGAAATTACAGGGTAAAGCCGTCGACGGAACGCGTAATCCAGCCTCTCCCGTGTACTTGGACAAAACTAATTATATCGATTACATGATCTTGAACATGTGGGGCGGCAATTGGGATTGGCCCAACAAGAATTTCTGGTTCGGCCGCGACTCATCCACCAATAGCACCGGCTTCAAATTTTACACCTGGGACTTCGAGAACACGATGGGCAACAATCGAGAGCGTTCCCCCCTAACCATGGAAGCGCCGCGCCCGGACATCGCCGCCGCTTGGGTGGGTGAACCCCATTACTATTTGAAGAATCTAAGCGAGTACCAGCTGGATTTTGCCGACCGCGTGCAGCGCTGGTTCTTTCAGGATGGCGTGCTCTCGCCCGCCTCGCTCATCGAGCGTTACCGTCAGTTGGCCGCCCAAGTCGAATCGGCCGTGCTCGTTGAATCGGCGCGGTGGGGTGATGACACCACCGCCACTCCTCGCACCCTAGCGCAGTGGCGGGCCGAGCGCGATTGGATTCTCAATACCTATCTGCCCCAACGCGGCGTCATCGTGCTGCGGCAATTCCAAAGCGCGGGCTTATATCCCGCCATCTCGGCGCCCGTCTTCAGCCAATATGGGGGTTCCGTGCCCGCCGACTTTCACTTAACCCTCACGCATACCAATAGCGGCGGCGCGATTTACTTTACGACCAACGGCGCCGACCCGCGTACAATCGGCACCGGGGTGCTTGCCGCCGCCGCGCAATTATATCTCGCCCCGTTGGTGGTGACGGTTCCAACCCAAGTGCGGGCGAGGGCGCTCAGTGGCACCCAATGGAGCGCGCTCGTGGAAGCCATGTTTTATCCCACCCAGGATTGGAGTCGCCTGGTCGTGAGCGAACTGATGTATCACGCGCCCGATTGGGGGTCCACCAATGGCAACGAGTATGATTTTATCGAGCTGTTTAATACGGGTACAAACCGCTTGTGCCTGGATGGGCTTAAATTCACGGCCGGCATCGGCTTCGCCTTCACGAATGGGACCCGCCTGGGCGCCGGTCAGGATTTCCTATTGGCACGCAATTCCGAAGCGCTTGCCGCCAAATATCCGGGCGTCGCCGTGAATGGCGTGTTCACCGGCAACTTGGATAATGGCGGGGAAACGCTGACTTTGGTGGATGCGCTCGACACGGTGGTGTTCTCGTTCACTTATAACGACAAAGCATCCTGGCCTACCGCCGCCGACGGGGCTGGTTATTCTCTCGTCTGGAAAAATCCTTCCTTTAGCGCCAACGCGAATGATGGTGCCAGTTGGGCCGCCAGCGCGACCTTGGGCGGCACCCCGGGGATGGGTGCGGTGGCGGCGCCCGTAATCGATACGGTCGAATGGGTCCGCTCCCCGGCCCTGGCCATCCGGCTGCGCTTCAAGGCGGCGGCGGGGCGGGCGTACACCGTTCAATATTGCGATCAGCTGAACCAGGGCCAATGGCAGGTTTTGGCGGCCGTCGCCGCGACGGATGAAGGGCGAACGGTGGAGATCGTGGACTCTTTGTATACCGGTAGTGCCAGCCGCTATTACCGTTTGACGAGCCCTCTCTTTGGCAAGTAAGACCGGAGCCTGTCCGATCAAACTGTCCGCAACCACTCCGAGTTTTCGAGCGCCGCCGATGGCCGTTATAAAAACGCCATAGGCCATTAGCCGGGGCGTGTCCCGCGCCTTGCGCCGCTAGAATATTTTTGGCGTCCCCTTGACATTCCAGGTAGGCACGCGACTCTCCAATAGAACGTCTAGGGATAACTTGAATGATGCCAAATGGCCAAGTCGACCTGCCGCAAGGGACTTTGGATCTGCTCATGTTAAAGACCCTCAAAGCCGGTTCGAAGCGCGGCTACGCCATCGCTCAGCGCATTCAGCAGCGTTCGGACGAAGTGCTGGTGGTGAAGGAAGGCTCGCTATACCCGGCTCTTTACCGCATGAAAGACCAAGGCTGGAGTTGGATGATCTTCGCGGTTTTGAAACGCAAAACCCCGGTGGTAAAGCGTGAATTCGCGGTGATGATCTTATTGAATCAACATGGCGTCGCCATAGCTGAAGAAGCGATATTTTTGGCGGATAGCCTCCTGATAGGCGTTTAAAATTAGGTCCCGACCCGCCAAAGATTCCGGCGCGGCAAAAGCGCTCACGAGCATGAGCAGCGTCGATTTGGGTAGGTGGAAATTCGTCAGCAACACGTCCACCACTTCGAACTTGCGGGGTGGATAAATGAACAGCCGCGTCCGGCTATGGGTGGGTACGATTTGCCCCTGGTTTTGGGCGGCCACCGATTCCAGCACGCGCATGGAAGTGGTGCCCACCGCGACCACTCGGCGTTGTTCTCGCTTGGCGGCCACGAGGGCTTGGGCGGAGGCCGCCTCCAGTTCAAAATATTCCTCGTGCATGGGATGTTCGGATAGTTCTTCCGTTTTCACGGGCGCGAAGGTTCCGGCGCCGACATGCAAGGTCACATAGCAAATGGAAACTCCCATCCGCGTCAGCGTAGCGAGCAATTCCGGGGTAAAATGCAGGCCCGCCGTGGGCGCGGCCACCGAGCCTGGCTGGCTGGCGAAGACGGTTTGGTAACGCTCGCGATCCTCCGGGTTGCGGTTGCCCACCGGGCGTTCGATGTAAGGGGGCAGGGGCATTTCACCTAATTCGTCCAACCGCGCGCGCAAGTCGGGCGCGCCGGAAAATTTCAACCGGCAATGGCCTTCCTCAAACTTGGCGACGACTTCCACTCGCACTTCGGATGCCTGGCCATCCGGCCGCAATAGGCGCAAGAGGGTGCCGGGCCGCACGCGCTTGACGGGACGGAACATCACGTTCCAATCGTTCACCGCGTTTTCCTCCAGCAGTAAAATTTCACACCGGCCGCCGGTGTCCGGTTTGACGGCGCGCAGGCGGGCGGGCAGGACTTTACTATTATTGAGTACGAGCAGGTCGCCCGGGCGCAGAAATTGCGGCAGGTCGTGGAATAGGTGGTGCGTCAAGCCGCCGGTGGCCCGGTCCACCACGAGCAAACGCGACCCGTCGCGGTGGGGCGCCGGGGTTTGCGCGATGCGTTCCAGCGGCAAATCGTAGTCGAAATCCGAAGTTCTCATGGTTTTTGCAGAAGCCCCTCGATTTGGGGCGGCAGGGCGAACACCGAATCCTCCACCTGGTCGAATTCCAGGCTTTCGATAACGGTGATGATATCGAAGCCGATGCATTTGATGGTGTATCGGGTGGGCGTCAGCAGACCGTCGAAGCGCCGGTAGTCGGAAAGCACGGTGGTGGCGGGAATGCTGCCGAGGATCGTTTCCTGCCGGGATATGGTGCCGGCGATCAAGCCGGTTTCGACGTCAAAAAACTCGGTCGATTCCGCGCCGGTTTTCGAGATCGAGCGCATTTTATAGCACGGTTTCCCCTCGAATAACTCTTGGCCCGTGATCTCCATGCTCTGGTAGAGCCGGGCGTCGTGGAAGAGCGCTTCAAAGTCGGCTTGGTCCTCCAATTGGCTTAACGAATTGCCTTTCATTAGCATGGGCCCCGCGGTGGGATCGATCATCCAGCCCGTCTTGCCGTCGTATCCTTGGGTCATTCGCAAATCCAGCAGCTTGGATTTAAACGAAATGCGGGTCAAAAACTTGTTTGGGCGCGCCTGTAGAATCTCCGTCTGGCCATTGAATCCCTGCGCCGGCAACCGGACGGTGCCTTTGAAATGCATCGAGTGATGCTTGGCCAGCGCTTCACGCCCTCCGCAGGCGGCCACATATTTGGCCAGCACTTCGGCCGCCGACGGCAGACTGGCATCGCGCGCCGCGGGCGCGGTGGCGGGCGCCGCCAGGTGGTTGGTGGTGGGCGCGCTTGGGGGAATCACCGCTAGTGGACTGGGGGGCGTGTGATGGCGTTTTTGGGCGGCGATCCAGGCTTCGGCGGCTTCCAAGGCGTCATCATGGCCAGCCAGCAAGCGGGCGCGCCGCCGTGGCGTCGCGGTATCCGGAATGACACCCCGGCCTTCCCAGCGAGTGCCGTTGGGCGCCACAAAATCGCCAAACGCATGGACCATGCGGTCTCCGTTAGGCAGTGTGTCCACGGTGGCCGGCAAGGCCATGCCGGCGGTGGATTGCCCGAAGACGCGCGCCCGGCCGATGGCTTGCATGCCGCCGGCAAAAATCTCGCTGGCGCTAAAAGAACAATCATCCACCAGAATCGCCACCGGTCCCGCGAACGGCGGGACGCTATGCCCGGAGGCGTCCACCAGACGCGGGTTCGCCGTCAGGTGCAACACGGCGTCGCGCGTGCGTAGAGCCCCCAAGGAATAGTGGTCTCCGAGAAAATGGCCGGACATGCCCATCACCATGGTGACTTGCCCCCCGGGATTGCCGCGCAAATCGATGATAATGCCATCCTCATTACGCATCTCATCGATGGCTTGATCCAAGGCGGCCGATAGGGAAGGCATCCAAATATTAAAGCGAATCAGGCCCGCCCGCGTGTTGGGTGAGAGCCGCAAATGGGCTTTTTCGAGTCGCGCGTAGAAAGTGGGCAGAAAACCGAGTTTAGTGGCGGCCCCTGCCGTTGGCGCCCGTTCGCAGGTGATCGCCACTTTGCGGTTTTGGCCGTCGAGAAACTCCAACTCCACCCGGGAACCGGGCGCGCCTTTGAGCAACTCGCACATCGCCGCCCAGGCGATTTCCTCGCGGTGGCGGCGGTTGTACCCCTTGGCGCCGGCGGCCAGCGATTTCGCGGGCACGCCATTAACTTTGTCCAGCAACCAACCGGGGCGCGCGCCCGCTTGCCACGCCGGGCTATTGGTATGCGCACGGCTGACGAGGTATTGGCGTTTCCAGAGGCGCAATTCGATGCCGATATCTCCGGCGGCGCGCTCGGGCTCGGCGGTTGCCACCGGGGATGGTTTAGGCGCCGGGGCGTTGGTCGCGGAAATATTAGGCGGTGGCGAGGTGGCGCGCAAATTGGGGCCGGAAGGGATGATGCCGAAATGCGATTGCCCCAGCCGATGCACCATGGCTTCCAGGACCGCGCGTAATGCCTCCGTTGAAGTGGCCGCCTCCGCCTGGGGCCGCAATTCCTCCCGCACCCGCCGCCAATTTACCCCGTTGAAATTCGTGTCGTAATGGGTGCGGTTAATGATGTCCCAAGCCGCGTCGAAGGTGGCCGCGGCTTCCGGCAGCGATTGCCTGGCGGCCGGGGCGGACGCTGGCTGGCGGGTGGCGCAACCGGTCCAGGCCAGCAAAATCAGCAAGATCCATAGGGATGCCGTCCGGTGGATGGCCAGTTGGCATCGGCTCGCGATTTTCGGTGTCCAATACATCAAGGGTTTACCATCGCAAACCTGGGTTCGGGAAGCAAGGCTTCCGGCGGCGGCCCATTCCGGCTCGTTGTTTCTCAAACTTGCCGCTTGCCTCCGGGGAAGCTCCGAACGAAAATCCCGGCGTCATGAATCGCATTGTCGAACGGTTTCAACGGTTGCGGGCTCAAGGCCAAAAAGGCCTCGTGGTGTATATCGGCGCGGGCGATCCCCATTTGGAGGCCACTCGGCGGCTGGCCATCGCTTTTGATCGGGTCGGGGTGGACGTCCTCGAATTGGGCGTTCCTTTCAGTGATCCGTTGGCCGATGGCATCGTCAACCAGTTGGCCGCCCAGCGCGGTTTGGAAGCGGGGGCCACCCCCGCCAAAGTGATCGAAACGGTGGCCGCCATCCGTCGGGAATCGCAAGTGCCCATCGTTCTCTACATTTATTTTAACCTCATTCACCGTTTCGGCTTGGAACGATTTGCGACGCAAGCGGCGCAGGCGGGCGTGGATGGGTTGCTCGTGCTCGATCTCCCCCCCGAAGAGGCGGGCAAATTCGAGCCCTTGATGAAGCAAGCCGGGCTTTGCTCCGTTTATTTAGTGGCCCCCACCACGCCGGAAGCGCGCGTGGCGCAAATCGTCAAACGCGGTTCCGGCTTTATTTATTACGTGTCGCGCGAAGGGGTCACCGGCATGCAGGAAAAAGTGGCGGACACGATTGCCGCCAAGACCGCCACGATTCGCGCGCATACGGATTTGCCCATCGCGGTCGGGTTCGGCGTTTCGACGCCGGTCCAAGCGCGCGAAGTGGCGGCCAGCGCCGATGCCGTGGTGGTGGGAAGCGCCATTGTGAACCGGATCGCCCAATGGGGCCCGTCGCCCGAGTTGGTGCCCCAAGTGGCCGGCTTTGTGAAAACGCTGGTTGACGCCGTGCGCGCTTGAGGCCGCCAGGTGGGCGACCTTAAATCGAACTTTGCTTATGGAAGAAAACATTCGTTGGGGCATTCTGGGAGCGGGGAATATCGCCCGCAAATTCGCGCGCGACCTGGTGACCACGCCGGGCGCCCGCCTGGCCGCCGTGGCGACGACCTCGAGCGAGCGCGCCGCCAGTTTTACCCAGGATTTTCGGCCTCAACGGGTTTGGGATAGCTACGAGAAACTCGCCGCCGATCCGGAAATCGATATTGTTTACGTCGCCTCGCGCAATCAAGCCCACGCCGAGAACGCCCGGCTTATGCTGGAGAACGGCAAACCGGTTTTGTGCGAAAAGCCGTTCACTATTAACGCCGCCCAGTTGCGCGGTCTCATCGCCCTGGCGCGCAGCAAAAAGCTCTTTCTCATGGAGGCCATGTGGACGCGCTTTTTCCCGCTCGTGAAGCATTGTCGCTCCGTGCTCGGCGAGGGCGCCATTGGCGCGGTGAAAACCATGACGGCGGATTTCGGTCATGACGCGGGGCGCGATCCCCAAGGCCGTTTGCTCAATCCCGCCTTGGGCGGCGGCGCGCTATTGGATGTGGGGGTGTATGTGATTTCTTTAGCGTGCCATTTCTTCGGCCGCCCGTTGTCCACCTCCGGCCAGGCGGTTATGACGGCGTCCGGCGTCGATGAACAATTCGCCGCGATCCTTAAATTTCCGAAGGGCATCCTGGCTTCGCTGTCCGCCTCGGTTACCGTGACCTCCTCGAAACAGGCCGTGTTTTATGGCACGGAAGGCAGCCTGATCATTGATGCCCCGCTTTGGAAACCCAGCGCGTTCATGATAACGCGCGGAAAAAATCCGGTCGAAACCGTGCGCCTGCCGTACCCGGGTGGCGGCTACCAATTCGAAATCCTCGAAGTGATGGATTGCCTGCGCCAGGGCCGCCTCGAATGTCCCCTCATGCCGCTGGACGAATCCCTGGCCATCCTCGAAATCATGGATTCCCTCCGCGCCTCCTGGGGTTTTAAATTCCCGATGGAATAACCCCGACATTTGGAAGGGCTGAAGTTAGTAAAAAACCCGTTTTGAAAAAACGTTGCGTTGGGACGGCGGCTAGGGCAAAATATTTGCGCTGGCCTGGAGAGATGGCAGAGTGGTTGATCGCGCACGCTTGGAAAGCGTGTTTGCAGCAATGCAACGGGGGTTCGAATCCCCCTCTCTCCGCCAAATTTCTTTTAAACCGCGCTTCGCGGAAACTTTCCTCGCCGATACGAACCGATAGCTAGGCAAGCGCCATCGGTTTCCAAAATTCACCGCGGGGGCGCGCCGTTACAGCTGAAAAGGATTGCGTTTCCATTGCGGAACGATTGCGGGTTAGCCGCGTCTTCGCCGATCGCGCAACGGGATTGCGGGGGGCTACGATTCACTCCCACACCGACATGCTGCGTTCTTCGTTTTACCGATAAAGCGATGAAGTGAGGTCGTTTCGCTGGTTTATTCACCGTAATCCAATTCCAAAAACATCCGTGAGCGAGTTGGAATTGAATTTTTCAACCACCGCAAGTAAGGCGACAAAAGGATTTAACCGATGCCGTGCGGATGTTGATATTACCAACCGGGGGTATCGGGAGGGACTCAAGAATTTGAATTTTACCGATACGAAACGTCGAATGCGGCTTTTTGAGCCATGAACTGGACTCTGCAAAAACGTATCTTGGTTCCAACGGTACTGCTGATCGCGACGCTTAGGGGAACAATAGGCGCTTTTTTTCAGGGATTCACTTGGCTGGCACAGGCCAAGTGAATTTGCCCCAAGCGACGGCCAGTCTTCCCAGGCCAAATAGGCTAAAACTCGCGGTTTGCCAGGGGATTATTGGCGTTAGGTCGCGGCGGTTTTAGTCGGCGGTCCGCACGCGATAGAAGCGCTGGGCAGCGCTCGGGGTGACTTCGTCAACCAGCCAAGCGGAAGCGCCCACAATGGTTACTATTCCCGGCAGATCTTGCCAGTTGGATGCTTGCAGTGAGTCTGCATACTGGACGCGATAGGAATTGCCGGGAACGGCTGTCCATCGAATCGTCGCCCGACCGTCCTGCTGGGTCGCGCCGCTCAGCCGGATGGGTTGATCCGTTGGACTTGGCGTGGCATGTTCGATTTCCAAAGCAAACACGTCGATTGCGTTATTCCAGTCGTTATCTACTAGATTGGACGCCGCGCTGGTGAAAACCACGCGTTTCGCGTCCGGAGCGATGGCTACCCCTAGCGAAAACCCATTGGCGCCGGAAACGCCGTCTTTCCCGTGACTCAGCAATGAGGTGTTCCCGGTCAGGTGATCAAATAGAAACACATCGCTCAGGCCATTAACATCGTTCGCCACCAAGTCGCTGGCGGTGCCGCGAAAAGCAACATAACGGCCGTCGCTGCTGAGGCGCGGACGAATGCTGGCGCCATTGCCGCCGGCCGTGCCGGTTTGGTTCACGCTGGCGAGGACAAGATTGGCGTTGCGGATATCGCAAAGACACACATTTTCGATCTGATTCGTGCCCGGCCCCACGTCTGGGACTCGAATGGAAACCGTCGCCCAACGGCCATCGCTTCCCACCGACAAAGCCTGGCTCCTGGACGAGTTACCCGGCCCCAAGGCCATGGTTACGTTCGTCCCCTGAGCCAAATCCACCACCACTAAATAATTAGTGAGATTCAAGTAATCGATGTAGACCAATTTGGTGCCGTCCCCACTGAAGCTGTTGGCGACGACTCTGGTTCCCAGCAATTGGATCAAACCGGTCTGCGCGTCGAACACGCTGAGCTTATTTCCTGCGGACGAGATTGTTTGGAAAAAGCTGACATAACGACCGTCGGGACTGATCTGCAAGGAGGTGGGATAGGTGTTTGCCACTATCAGCCGGGTGGTCCCAGTCACCAGATCTCGGAGCAAAGCGTTGCCGTGGGTCTTGGCGGCGGAGCCCGTTACTTGGGTGTCCGAGTAAGAACTTAAGTAGGCCACATAGCGGCCATCGGCGCTGATGCTGGCATCGTGTGAAGTGCTGGTTGGGCTTTCGCCCGTGGCGCGGGCACTAACCAGGCGTGTCGCGCCGGTCTCCAAGTCGCGCACGAAAATATCAGTCAATTCGTTGGTGTCGTTAGGGACCAGATCGCCGGCAAAGCTAGTAAAAACCACATAGCGGCCATTGGCGCTAATGGAGGCTCCCGAGGAGGCGCCATTACCGCTGCCCGTGCCGGCTTGGTTGATACTCACCAGCGTGTTGGAACCGACTTGGAGGTCGCACACGAAGATATCACTGGCCTTGTTGGTGTCGCCCGGCGCCAGATCGCCGGATTCACTCGTAAAAACCAAATAGCGACCGGAGGCATCCATCGCTTGATTGCCGATGATACTGTCGGCGTAAGCATCGCCAGTGGGCATGCTGAGCGCGGCGCGGGAAACGAGTTCCGTCACCGGCACGGATAAATCGCGCAGCAGAACATCGCTGCATTCATTGAGGTCTTCGGGGCACAAGGACCCGCTGCGGCTGTCGAATAACAGAAACCGTCCATCCGCGGAAAGGCTCGGCAGGCTGCCATCAATTGAGCCGGAAGCAGCCCCGGCTGGATCCGCCGATGCGAGCGTAGTGACGCCGCTTTGCAGGTCGCGGACGTAGGCTTGGAATTCGCCATTGACCGGATTGGCAACCAAATTGGTGGCGTTGCTTAGAAAGGCCACATACCGGCCGTCGGGAGTGACCGCCGGGCTATCGCAAATCCCCGCTTCCAGGGGTTGTCCGCTTAGTGACACGCTAGCTAAGGTTTTGGTCTGGGTTTGGCCGTCCCAAAGCCAGATGGAGTGCAGGCTTTGATCGGAGCCGTATTCCGAATAGACTAAATAGCGGCCGTCGGAAGTCATAATCGGGCCATAATCATCCGAAACCACCGAGCCAGTGCCGACTGCATTGGTGCAGACGAGCGCTACGGTTTGGTCAAGCAGCGAGCCGCGATATATTTGAAACGTTTTGCCGGTGTAAAACTTGAAAGCCACGTATTTTCCATCATCGGAGATCGAAACGTTATACGCGGCGCGTTGAGTGTTGGCGCTCGCATTTTGGCTAGCCCAAAGCGTTTGATTTGCCACCAGGTCGCGAACATATATTTCTTGCCCTGCCGAAACGGCATTCGCCACTAAATTGGAAGCGGCGCTGGTGAACGCGACGAACCGACCGTCAGGAGTGATCGCGGGCGCATCCGATCCGCGGATCACCCCACTCGTTCCTCCTTGAGCTCCGACACTGATCAGAATGGTCTCTTCGGTCTGCATATCACGCACAAATATATCGGGGATTCCATTTTCATCTCCCGCCACTAAATCGCTGGCTTCACTCACAAAGGCCACGTAGCGCCCATCCGGTGTAATCACGGGATTTGAGGAGTTACCGTTGCCGCTCCCACTCCCGGTTCGATTGACACTCACCAAACGGGTGGTGCCGGAGAGCACGTCGCGCACAAAAATATCGCCGGACTCGTTGAAGTCATTGGTTACGAGGTCACTAGCGTCACTTTCGAAAACGACAAACCGGCCATCGGGAGTTGCTATTCCATAGTAGGAACTGTCGTTGCCACCTGTTCCTTGAATATTCGCACTGATCAAAGAAATCACTCCGTTAGTGCGGCATTGTAAATATAGATCAAAAAGACCAATGCATAAGTTATTGGTTATTAGATTGTTGGCTGAGCTTAGAAAAAGAATATTTTGGCCGTTTGGGGTGATGTTTAAGGCATATGAGTCGCCGGCGGCGGAAACACTGACAGGCAATCCAGCTATAGGCTTGGACACTAACCCGATGGTTGGCCCAGCCAGCGCGAGCGGTGCCAGGATTAGAAAAAGCCCAAGCCAACCACAACGGATGGGAAGCATGCCGTATAAACTGGGAATCGCTCCTGAAGGTTTACATCGATTCCCAATCGCTTTACGAAGAAGCATGATAACCAGGAACAAGTAATTCATAACCGAAAACAGTTTGTGGCTATAACACGTTGAATTCAAGTATATTCTGTCGAATATCGCTAGGCTGTCACGATTTGGGAAGAGACGTTTGTATTTCATAAAATTGAAAGTAATTACCATGGATAACGCAGCATAAATCATTCCATAATATTAATAAAAATCATATATTGGTAGTGAATTGTCATATTTAAAACCAGATAAAGTAAGTTGTAATCGGTGGGTATCACGGGGGCACAAACCCAGTTTTTGTGGGTTTTTATATGGGATTGCCTCGCTAATTTTTGGCTCTTTGTTTTCTAATGGTAACGAGGCGGACAAGGAGATGGATGTTGTCGGGGCAATTGGCCGGGCCTAGATTTGCGCCCGGCGTCAGTTTCACGCATACAGCTCGAACCGTGCTACCGGATGGGCTGTCCGGTTCCGGCAGGTTTAAAGCACTATCTCCGGGGAAGGGCTAAGCCTGGTTTGCGGAAATTGTTCCGCCAAAACCAAATCGTCCCAGCCAAGCCGCATAGGGCGGCGCCGATAAAGTTCACCTGAGGGTTGAGATTCCAGAGCGCCGCGCC
>DBTJ01000110.1:30802-59780 GCA_002306985.1 Verrucomicrobia bacterium UBA1319 | reverse complement strand
TCTCCGGCTTGATGTCGCGATGCAGCACGCCCTGCTCGTGGGCAAACTGCAAGGCCTCGCATATTTTCGGCACAATGGCCAGCGCGGTCGCCGGGGCGAAACGCCCCGCCTGCATCGCCTGGCGCAAGTTCACCCCGTCCACAAATTCCATCATCAAATAGTAAAAACCGGCGGTCCGCCCAAAATCGAACACGCTGACAATGTTGGGATGATTGAGTTTGGCCAGGATGCGGCCTTCGCGGTGAAACCGCTCGGCGAACCGCGGATGGCGCGCCAGTTTATCCGGCAAGAGCTTGAGGGCAACCCAGCGGTCGAGCTGCGGCTGGCGCGCTTTATAAACGAATCCCATGCCACCGCGGCCAATGAGATCCAGGATTTCCAATTGCGGAAAGGCCGCCGCCAGGAGCGGCAACGAGGGCGGCTCGCCGCTGACGGTGGCCGTCTGGCTTGGCGGCGTGGCGGAGACCGCCGCCGCCAGCACGCATTTCGGGCATAACCCATGAGGGGCATCGGCCGGCACCGCCTCGTGGCAGCGGGGGCAACCCCGGCTTGCATCGCTTGTATTCATCATGCCTCGTTCCTGAGACAACCGGCAGCCGTGGTTACCGGTGAATTGTAAAAAAACGGCAAGCCAGCCCCAGGCGTTCGTTTCCACCGGCAAACGCCAACTACCCAATCGGTTTCGCTTCCTCCGAGATACTGGGCGGACTAAAATCTCCCGGGCCGGGAGGCTTGTCAAACCGTGCCGTGGAGAGGAAGGAAAGCCGCCCGTTTCGTCACCCGGCCGACTTCAGATAACGTTAGCGAAGACGGCCAGCGGCGTGCGCCCCGGCTCATCAAAGGCCATCCGCGCCCGCCGGCGGAGGCGGTTGCGCCGCAGGTATCGACTCGGAGACCGGCCCGCCGGTTTGCCGGTAACTGGCCACCACCCAATCGCTCAGCACTTTTTCCGGCGCTTGCACGGCGTCCAAGTCCAGCGTGAAGGATTTTCGGCCGGTGTTCTGCACGATTAATTTCAACCCGAACTGGTAATCTTTGAACAACTCCGCGCAGAGCTCGCGCACGGACTGGTTTTTTTCGGCCGCCAGCGCAAGCAGTCGCTCCGTGGCGGCGGGGGTGAAATGGATCTCGATCTCGAAGGCTTTGGCGAAACGCTCCTCGAATTCCGTCACCAGCTGGCGGCCGATGCGCTGGCTGGCCAGGGCATGTTCTTGCAGCAAGCTCGCCAAAGCCTTGGCGGGTTGCTCCACGGTGGCGTGGCCCACCTCGAACCGCCGCACGGCCGTGGACGGCAGCTCGAATTTAAACTCGCGGAACACGCGCTCGCAAATGGTCATCAAACCGCGCGCGCCGGTTTTCTCCTCGGCGGCCAGTTCGGCGATGCGCCGCAGTCCGTCGTCTTTGAACAACACTTCCAAGCCGTAAGCGGCGAACGTTTGCTCGTATTGGCGGACGATGCTCCCCTCCGACGACTTGAGGATTTGGTGCAGATCCTCCACCTGCAACGCCCGGCAAAGCACGCGCACGGGCAAGCGACCGATGAACTCGGGCTCGAACCCGAAATCGATGAAATCGCGCGTCTGGGTCTGCGTCAGCAATTGCTCCGCGCCCTCCGGTTCGCGCTCCTTGGCGGCGAACCCAATGGTCGCTTCGCGCAACCGCTTGCGGGTGATATTCTCCAGCCCGTCGAACGCGCCGCTCACCACGAACAAAATGTGCTTGGTGTTAATGGTCGCCGGCTGCTTTTTGCCCCCGCGCTGGGTCATTTCCATCATCGCCTGGATCTGGCCGGCGATATCATTGGGCGCGCGCGCCGGCACCTCGGTTTCCTCCATTAATTTGAGCAAATTCGTCTGGACCCCGCGCCCGCTCACGTCGCGACCATGCAAGCCGGTGGAGGCGGCGATCTTATCGATCTCGTCGATGTAAATGATCCCGTACTCGGCCCGCGCCACCTCGCCTCCGGCTTGCCGCACCAGGTCGCGCACCAGGTCCTCCACATCCCCGCCCACGTAGCCGGTTTCGGAAAACTTCGTCGCGTCGGCCTTCACGAACGGCACGCCAATCAAATCGGCCATGCGGCGCACCAAATACGTCTTGCCCACGCCCGTTGGCCCCATGAGCAAAATATTTTGCTTGGCGTAATTCGGTTGGACCTTGCCCTCCAAGGTCAGCCGCACATGATGATAATGGTCGCACAAGGCCACGCTAAGCACCTTCTTCGCTTCATCTTGCTTGATAACGAAACGGTCCAGGTAGGCCTTGACGTCCTTGGGCTTCAGATCGAAACGAAAATCCTCCGGCGCGGCGGCGTTTTCCGGTCGCGCCTGCCCGTCGCTTTGCGGCGGGGTGAAATTGAACACCCCAGGCTTCCCCTGCTGCCGCAGCAAATCCTGGAATTGGCGCCGCATTTCCTCCAGCGACGGCGGACCATTAAAAACTTGTTTTATCATATGGCGGACCTGTTCGACCATCGACCCCGTGGCCCAAAAGCCACGGCTGCCCAAAGGCTACGCCCTATGCCGCAGTGGGTCAATGGCGGGAGAAATTTAGCGGAAAATTGTAATGCGATCGATCGTGCCAGGTTTTTCCGAGCGGTCCCCCGCCGATAATCGTCGGTCGCGCCCCCCTGCTAAGCGCCGCAAAAAGCCCAGTAAGCCGACCTAGCGCAGGAATTCTACCCATTGGCGCGACCCGCTGGGGTGCCTATCCGGAAGGTTCGGTAACGAATTTATAACGAAGCCCGCGCGCAAAAGTGACCGCCGGAAAGCGCAAGTGGTTTTCGCGACGCCTCAGTAATCGGTCAAGTCACAGCCTCACCCAACGGATCGACTCGAGTAATATAGCCATATAATATATTCATTATAAGCAATTTACAACAAATCAAACCGAACCGGGAATAGCCTCAAACTCCGCGCGCTAACCGTTCGGCCCCATTTCAATCCACGGGCCGCCAGCGCATAAGGTTTTTTAAAATTCTAGTTGAGTCCCTTAATCCCTCTGGCGCAGAATCCATTAACCCGCTGTCCATCCCCATATTAGGGGATGGCGGCAAGTCATTAAATTAACATAGATTTAGCAATCACTTAACAAGTCCCACTAAT
Organism: Verrucomicrobia bacterium UBA1319; assembly: GCA_002306985.1. Classification (GTDB taxonomy): domain Bacteria; phylum Verrucomicrobiota; class Verrucomicrobiia; order Limisphaerales; family UBA1319; genus UBA1319. Next base: position 56,676 of record DBTJ01000110.1, on the reverse strand, counting down.
ATGAAATTGGAAAGACATTCACGTCGAACACAGCGACGGCGAGCGGCTATATCCGCCGCCAGCCTAATGCTCTGCGCCCAAATCGCGCAGGCTCAACCAGCTATCACAGGCATCACCCCGGACGGCTCGGTCATGTTTCAACCCTCGAACACGCTTGCCTTTGTCGCCAGCGCGCCGGCGGGTGTCTCCAACATCACCGTGCAGCTTAACGGCACCAAATTGTCAGGGACCACCTTCCTGAAGATCTACACCTCCGCGAGCGGATTAACGATCACCTCCGCCACCGGCGGGGGCCAAGCCGTGAGCGCGCCACTCGTTGCCAGCACTATCTACAACGCCACCATCACGGTGACGGATACCGCCGGTGCTACAACCTCCTCCAGCGTGACCTTCGACACCATTACCCCCGCCTACACCTGGGAAGCCGAGGATTTCGACTTCGAAGGCGGCAAATACATCGATAATCCGCAGACCAACGCCTACAGCGGCAAAGTATCCACTAGCGCGGACGCCTACAACACGGACGGCGGCGCGGGCTACCGACCGGTGGGCACGACGGACGCTCCCGGGGCCTTGGCCACGGAAGGCTGCGGCGACACCCCGCGCAGCCAATATAAAAGCTCCGGGTTGACCGATTACGATGTGGGATACACCACGGCGAGCGACTGGGCGAATTATACCCGGCATTTCCCCAAAGGCACGTATAACATCTTTATGCGGGCCGCCAATCCGAATGGCTCCGGGAACGATACCGTCGAAATCGCCGGGCCCGTGAGCGGCCGTTTTAACGTGCCCAGCACCGGCAATTGGCAAGTTTACACCTGGGTGCCCATGGTGGACGAATCCGGCAATCGCGTGGAGTATGTCGCGGACGGATCGGCGCAGACCATGCTGATCACCACCATAGCCGGCATCTATAACGTGAATTTCTACATGCTGGTCCCGGCGATCCCGAACACCGCGCCCGTCTCCGACGCGACGATCATCAACGCCTATCCCGATGGCGCCTATCAATTCCAGGCGACCAACCAGATGAGTTTCACGGTTAGTTCCACCCTGGGGGTTAACACCGCCGACATCGCGGTGCAACTGGCGTCCACTAATTTGTCGCTCCAAGGCAATTCGACGCTCCTCATCCCGGGCAATGGATTAACGGTCACGGGCACCGCCAACAACCGCGTGGTGAGCTTTTCGCTGACGAGCAACACGGTGTATAAGGCGCTCATTTCCATATCCGACGCGAATGGGGTTCCCATGACCACGAATATTACCTTCGACACCATCACCCCCGCCTACACCTGGGAGGCCGAGGATTGGGATTACGATGGCGGAAAATTCATCGATAACCCGCCGATCAACGGCTATGAAGGGCTGAGCGGTTTGGAGAACGTCGATTTCGCCCGACCGAGCACGGACGGAGGCGCCGCCTACGGCGGCCGGGTTGGATTAGCCACGGAAAACGCCAGCGATGTGCCCCGGTTGAGCCGCCAACCCGCGGACCCCGCGGAAACCGCGCCTCAGGACTACGACGTCAGCAACAATGGCGCGGGCAACTGGGTTAATTACACCCGGAATTGGCCGGCCGGCACCTACAATGTTTTCATCCGCGTCGCCAATGGGAACAGCGGCCTCACGGCCAACGCGGGCACCCTTTCGCTGGTGAACAGCGGGGTCGGCACCGAAACCCAGACCACCACGCTCCTGGGCAACTATTCAAGCCCCGGCACCGGCAACTGGCAAACCTATGGCTGGCAGCCGCTGTTGGACGCCGGCGGTAATCTCATCCAATTCACCGGTGGCTCCAAGAAAACCCTGCGCCACACGGTTGTGGGCGGTAACGACAATCAAGGTTTTTACATGCTCATCCCGGCGGATACCGGCGTACACATGCTCCCCTATGTGAGCAACTTTAAACCGGATGGTTCCGCCATGTTCCAGCCGGAAAGCACCCTCAGCTTCACCGCTAATTCGACGGCGGGACTCTCCGCCACGGGCGTGGTCGTCAACTTGGATGGAGTTAAAGTGACAGGGCTCACCTTCAAAGGCTCGGCCAACAATTGGACCGTGAGCTGCCCGGTGTCCTTGAATGGCTATCACACCGCGGTCGTCACCCTGGCGGACGCCTATGGCTCCACCACCAACACCACCGTTTTCGCCACCTTCGATCAGGCGACCACCTATATCTTCGAGGCGGAGGATTACGATTACAACGGCGGGCAATTCTTCGATAATCCGCAGGTCAATTTCTATGGCAGCCTGGATGCCATCGCGGAAGTGGACACCCACAGCGAGAGCGGCAATTTCGACGGCACCCATGTGCCCTACCGCCCCAGTGGCTTGAACCAAGAGAACGCGAGCGATAACTTCGTGGCGCCCGGCCGCGACGGAGCCCAGAATTATGACCTTAGCAACACGACGTCGGGCAATTGGGGTAACTATACCCGCACCTATCCCGCCGGCACCTACAATATCTATATGCGCGCGGCCAACGGCAACACCACGACGTCCGCCGGCGGCAGCATGCTTGAAGTCACCGCCGGCGTCGGCACCACGAGCCAAACCACGGTCGCGCTCGGCACCTTCGACACGATTCCCGTGACCGGCGGCTGGCAAACCTACACCTGGGTGCCGCTCCGGGATGCCAGCGGCAGTCTGGCGGAATTCAAGGGCGGTTCGGTCAAGACTCTGCGCGCCATCTGCGGCGGCGGCCAGAACAACGATTACTATGCGCTGGTGCCAGCCGATGCGGCCAAGCCGGTGCTGAGCAACCTCTATCCGAACGGCGCCGCGTTGTTCCAACAAACGAACACGCTGAGCTTTGTCGCGGCGTCCACCGCCGGCATCGATGCCGACGCCCTCGTCGTGACCCTCAACGGCGTGGATGTGACCGGCAACTTAAGCATCACCGGTTCGGCGACCAGCTGGCAGGTCAGCTACCCGAAATTAACGTCCAACACGATTTACACCGCCAACATTTCCTGCTTAACCAAGAGCGGCGGCGTACTCGCCAAGACCTTCAGTTTCGACACATTCTCGCCCGCCTATTATACTTGGGAAGCCGAGGACTTTAATTACAACAGCGGCCAATACCTCGATAATCCGCAGACCAACGCGTATAGCACCTTGGTCGCGGTCGATTTAGTGGACGCGCACAACACCGATGGCAACGCCGGCTACCGGCCGGTGGGCACCACCGCCGCTCCGGGTGGATTGGCGACGGAAGCTTGCGGCGACGTCGCCCGCGCTCAGTACATCGGCACGGGTATGACGGATTACGACGTCGGTTACACCACGGCCGGCGATTGGGCGAACTACACCCGGAAATTCCCCAAAGGTTCCTATAACATCTACGCGCGAGTCGCCAACCCGAACGCCGCCGGAACGGACACCATTGAAATCTCCGGCCCCGTCAGCGGACAGTTCAACGTGCCCGCCACCGGCAACTGGCAGGTTTACACCTGGACGCCCCTGGTGGACGCCAGCGGCAAACTCGTGGCGTACACGGCCGATGGCAGCGCGCAAACCATGAAGATCTCGACCATCGCCGGGATTTATAACGCGAACTTCTATCTGTTGGTTCCGGCCAACGCGGCGAGCGCAACCGGGCCTACCCTGACGGTGTCGCGTAGCGCCGGCAAAATCGGCCTCTCCTTCACAACCCAATCTGGGAGCTCTTATCAGGTCCAATATAAGAGCAGCCTGAACGATGCCAGCTGGAGTTCTTTAGGCAGCCCGGTGGCCGGCAACGGAACCGCGCAAACCATCAACGATACGCTCGGCGGCGGAAACCGCTTCTATCGCGTAATGGTTCAGTAGTTCAAATTACCGATCGCTAGTCTCAACAATTCCAGCAGCCGCCTCAACCACGGCTGCTGGAATTTTCTTGCTCGGAATCGATGTTTGGCCTTGTAAAAAGGAGTCCGGCCGCGTTGGCCAAGCTTGCCTCAGGCGCGCCCCATGGTAAAAATAGCCGCCGGATGCGCCGCCTTGCCATAGCGAGCTGGATACTTTATGCGCTGCTAGCCAGCGTCGGCGATGCCTCTGGCGTCCAGCCCACGAATTACCTCGAAATTCGCTCCGTGGCGGCGAACGGCAAAAACCTGCCCTGGCATGCCGGCCAGCCATTGATTTTGAGACCTTCCGCCAAAGGCATCGGATTCGGTTTCGGCCCGGCCACCAATTCGAACCGCCAGCCCATCCGGCTGCGGTATAAACTGGAAGGCTACGATTCCGCCTGGCACGAAGGCGGCGGGGACATGTTTTTCTCGGTGCGTTTTCTCGACAAAAACGGCGATCTAATCGGCGTTAAATCCTTCAAGGCCAGCGGGGACAGCGCGGGCTGGAATGGCTCGCTAAACGACGTGTCCTTAACTCATCGGCGCGAATTATTAACCGTTCCCGCCCGCGCCTCCCGCTTGCAAGTGGTCATCTCCTCGGCGGGCCCCCCTTCGACGGTGGGCATTTATATCGTGGACGATCTGATCGTATCGCGGCTTTCCTCCAGCAACAGCCCGTCGGCGGTGCTGCTGCGCTCACCCTTCGGCCAGGACGCGAAAGTAGCGTACACCAACCAAGTGCCCGCCGGTTGGATCCGCGACGGCACCCGCCCCGGCATGGCCAAAATCGTCGAGCTGGGCCGCGATCCGGCCATCAAAGCCTTCGCCATCTTGGATGAAGATGGCCTGAGCCACGCCGAATGGCGCAACTTGAATGAAATCGCGCCCCAAGTATCCCCGGGAGAGCAAATCCTGGCGGAATGGAACGAAGCGTTCACCATCGGAGTGAACGACGTGACCTTCGCCAGCTACGCCGCCTTGCCCAGCGGCGAATTCCGCTTCCGGGTGTCGGAGGCCACCGCGCTCGGCCATCCAATCGGAGCCGAGGCTTCGGTGGTGGTCCGCGTCCCGTTGCCCTTCTGGAAAACGCCTTGGTTTTGGGGGCTAGCGGTGGCGGGCATCAGCGTGATCTCCTTGGCCCTGGGCCGTTATTTCACCTGGCACCGGATGCGGCGGGAAATGAACCGGCTCAAGCAACAACGCCTGCTCGAACAGGAACGCCTGCGCATTGCGCGAAATATCCATGATGACTTGGGCGCGCGCGTCACGCAGATTTCCCTCTTGAGCGGCATGGCCCAAGATAATCCGGCGTTCCCCGAAAAAGCCCGGGCCGATTTCGATAGTATTTCCAAAATGTCCCGCGAACTGGTCTCCGCCCTATATGAGACGGTGTGGACCGTGAATCCGGAAAACGATAATCTGGACGCGCTCGGCAATTACCTTTGCCAGATGGCCGACCAACTGTGCGCCCAGGCGCGTTTGCGCTGCCGCATCAACGGGTTCGATCTGCCGCGCGACATCCAACTCTCGAGCCAAATTCGGCATCACATCACCATGGCGGCCAAAGAGGCCATCCACAACGTCATCAAACATTCGCGGGCCACGGAAGTGACTTTACGAGCGGGATTTGAACACGGCTTACTCACGATTTCCATCCACGACAACGGCTCCGGATTCCAGTTGGAAAACTGCCCGGCGGGCAATGGGGTGAACAATATGAAACGCCGGTTATCGGACCTTAACGGAACTTGCCAAGTAGAAAGCCGGCCGGGTGAAGGCACCACGGTCCGGCTGGAACTAAGCCTGCGACAATGAGAAAGCAATTTTAGCCTATGCGAACAACTATAGCAGTGGTGGAGGACGATCCAGGGCTGCGGCGCCAACTCGCCGAAATTCTTGCCACCGCGCCGGATATCGAGTGCGTGGGTTTATTCCCCACCGGCGAGGACGCTTTGAAAAAACTGGGTGCCCGGCTGCCGGATGTCGTGCTCATGGATATTGGGTTGCCAGGCATGTCCGGCATTGAATGCGTGGCGGAGCTCAGAAAAATCTCCACCACGACGCAAATCATCATGGTGACGGTGTACGAGGACAGTGAGCGCATCTTCAGCGCCCTCAAGGCGGGCGCTAACGGATACCTGGTAAAATCCAGTCCGCCCCACCAATTATTGGAAGCCATTCGCGACGCGTACGGCGGCGGCGCCCCCATGTCCAGCCACATCGCGCGCAAAGTCGTCCAGCATTTTCACTTGATCGGGCCGGCGGCCAAGCCCAAGCAAAACCTTTCCGCCCGCGAACAACAAGTGCTGGAATTGCTTTCCACGGGCTTCATCTACAAGGAAATCGCCGACAAGCTGGGCATCGGCCTGGAAACGGTGCGCACTTACGTGAAAAATATTTGCCAAAAAATGCACGTGCGAAATCGAGTCGAAGCCGTCGCCCGCCACCATTTCGACGGGGATTGAACGGCTTGACCGACAGGGGGAACCTAAGCGGCGCGGAGCCGCTGTGAACCGCGGACGCGGAGCCGGAATTTTGCCGTTTACGCGCGCGCTAGGTCTGGTTATGGTTCTCGCATGCCTGAAATCGTAGCTTTTGTCAAAAATGGCGCCGCCAAAATTACCCCGAAGGTGGTGGAGGATCTCGTTCGCTTGCTGCCGATGTGGAAAGCGGGCTTTACCCAGATCAAATCCCCGGAACATCCCCATTTGGTGGGCCAGCTATTATTCTTGGCTGACTTGGTGGAAGACGTGGCCGAAGGCGCCTACAAAGAGTTGCCGTACGCGACGTTTGCCGAAGCGGTGTTCGCGCTCACGTATTGCAACCGAGGATTCAACATCATTCCCGACACCATTCCAGGGTTGGGGCGGGCGGACGATTCCAGCGTGGTGCGCGCGGTGATGATCCAAAACGAGAAACATTTGGAAAAATACGCGCAAAAAACCGGCGTCCAATGGAAATCGGTCACGAACAAAGCTTAGGCTGAGCGCCAACCCATGGGTCGTCAGGTTCCGAGACGGCGTTTTTCACCCGACTTAACGGGTGGTCAAAAGACGTTCGCGCAGAATTTTCCGCGCGCGGTAGAGTTTGGACTCCACCGCTTTGGGCGTCGCCTCCATCACGATGGCGGCTTCGGCCACACTCATGTCCTCCCATTCGCAAAGCACAATGGCGGCGCGTAAATCCTCCGGCAGTTGCGCCACGGCGGCCTGGACCGCCCGGACGCGCTCAACGCTTTCGGACGCTTGGCCTGGATCTTCCCCGCGGGCCGGTAGGAGAGTGGCGAGTGTGCCGGCGGGGGCCTCATCCAGCGGAGTGTCCAGGGAAACAGCGGGATGCCGCGCCCGCCAACGCAGCTGATTCCGGGCCAGGTTGGCGGCGATCGCGTAAAGCCAGGTGGTGAATTTCTGATTGGGCCGATAACTGGCGGCGGCGCGAAAAACGCGAATAAAAGTTTCTTGGGCTAAATCATTCGCATCTTCCTCATCACCGAGCATTCGATATAAAAATTGGAACACGGGCCGCGCGTGCCGCTCCATCAACCCGCTCAAAGCGGCGGGCTTGCCCGCGACCAGTTCCGCCATGTCGCGGCGATCCTCCGCCCCGTCCTGTTGGATGGAATCGGGCTCAGTGGTGTGCATGCGCGGAATGATCCGGTGAAACCATGGATTGTTCGAGGCTTTCGTGCGCCCCGAGGGTCAGCCGCCGCATTTCCCCCAAATATCTCCGGCCTTGCGCCGGGGGCATCGCGTGGCTGACGGCCTCAAAATGCTTCAGCATTTCCAGCTGGCATTCCACGCGAATACTGGCGATTTCACGGAGTAATCGTTGCGCATCGGGCGTTTGGCCATCGGCTTGAAGCACCCGGCTTAGCTCCTGGTTTTTCCGGGCGATCTCCTGGCAATACCGTCGGCATTGGGGCAGATACCCTTCGTGCAATTGGCGGATGCGGCCGATTTCTTCATCCCCTAATTTAAACTCCAGGCGGAGCCATTGCAGATCATCCCAGGCTTGGACGGTGCGCGCCACGCAGATTTGGCGAGCGCCCCAATGGGCGGTTTGAAAAATGGCGGCGCCAGCCAGCAGAATCGCGGCTAAGATGATCAGGGAGCGTCGCATAATTCAGGCGGGCAAAGTCATGGGTTTGCGTAGGGAGCAACCGAGGCCAGGTAACGCGTCCGCGCGTTTTGCTTCGCCATCGCCATGCCATCCCAAGCCCCCCACAAGGAGCCGCAGACCAGCGCCACCGCCAACCCGGCGATGGCCCATCGCGGTTTCAACGCCCACTCGGCCAGCGCGTCCAGCCAGGCGGGCCATCCCTGGACCGAGGTCGCGGACTTGCCCGCTTGTAACCGCCGGTGGACGGCGGTGGCGAAGCCGGGCGGCAAAGGCGGTTCCGGGCGGGATCGCCGCAGCAGCCCGCGCAGTGCTTCATCCTCCCGTTCCATAGGTGTGTGATTCATCGCATTCAGGGGCGAAATCCGCCTCCCGATCATTAATACACCGAAACCGGCCGAATCACGCAAAAAAACGCTGGCTGGAACGGGGCGAGGCGCCCAGGACATGGCGCGACCGGGCCAAGCCAACGCCCGCCGGCGCTATTTGCGGCCGTTGCCGAGCATTTCGACCACCATTTCAGCGGCCTCGTGCATGCTGAAGGGTTTATCCAAAATCCGGATGCCCGCTTGCATTTCGATTTGTTGCCGTTCCGGCCCATCCAGATAGCCCGTGGCCAAAATAAACTTCAAGTTAGGCCAAAGGCGGGCGGATTCCTCAATCAACTGGTGGCCGCTCATGCCGGCCATGTTGTGATCCGTAAATAGCAGGTCGATGCTATCCCCCTGATTTTCTAGAATCTTCAAGGCTTCCTCCGCGCTCTTGGCGACCAACACCTCGTAACCGGCGGTTTTCAAAAAGGTGCGGGTGAAATCGAGCACCAAATCCAAATCATCCACCACCAGGATGGTCCCGGTGTTTTTGCCAATCTTGGAAAGCGGCTCGGCTTTGACCCCCTCGCGCACGGCTTCGAGCGCCACCGGGAGGTATAAATGAAAGGTCGTGCCTTTGCCGGGAGTGGATTCCACCTCGATGAAGCCTTTGGCTTGGCTGATCACCGTCTGGACAATCGCCAGCCCCAGGCCGGTGCCTTTGCCTTTTTCTTTGGTGGTGAAAAAAGGATCGAATATGCGGGGCAATACCTCCTGCGGTATGCCCGTGCCCGTGTCGGTCACGCTGCAGCACGCGAAGAGCGCCCCCGGGGCGCAGCGCGCCTTGGCGGCCTGTTCCAGGGAAAGCCGGATGAGCGAATTGACGATGGTGATCTTGCCCCCGTTGGGCATCGCATCCTGGGCGTTCACATACAGGTTCAGCAAAACCTGCTGGGCGCGGGTGGAATCCAGCCGCACGGCCACCGGCTGCGCGCACGGGGCCAAGCGCAATTCGACTTTGCTGCGCATCGAGCGTTGCGCCAGCTGGCCGGCTTCGCGGATGACTTCGTTCAAATCCGCGACGCGGTTTGTGTCCTCCCCGGCGCGGCTAAACGTCAGCAATTGCTGAGTGATCTCGGCCGCCCGCACGGCCGCCTGGTCGATCTGTTCCAGCCGGCGGCGCAACTCGGCCGGCGCCAGGATGCCATCGAGTAAAAGCAGCCCGGTGTTGCCTCGAATCGCTTGGAGCAAATTATTGAAATCATGGGCCACCCCGGCCGCCAGCGCCCCGATGGTCTCCATCTTTTGGGCTTGGTAGAGCTGCTTTTGCAACTCGTGATACTTGGTCTGGTCGGATACGGCGTAAAGCAGCCCGCGCACGGCGCCTTCGTGCATCCAAGGCGCGATCTTCACCGCCCAATGATAGCCCTTGGGTCCCGGCACCTGCAGTTCCTGCGGACGCCCGGTCTCCATGACCGAATCGAACAGTTCGTTCAGCTCGTGTTTTTTCTCCGGATCTTTGACGAGGTCCCAAAAAGATTGTCCGGCTTTGGGCGGCTCGGCCACGTCGAGCCAACCGTGCTGCCTGGGCATCTTCATCCAGCCGTCATTAATGTGGCTGAGGAGGTAGTTGCGGTCCAACGTGTAGATGGCCACATCGAGCGAATTGATGATACTCAGCACATAATTGCGCTGCAGATTCAAATCCTCTTGCAGCCGGTTCCGACCGCTTAAATCCCGCTCGAGGGCCGCAAACCCCATGCGCTCGCCCCGTTTATTGAAGATGGGCGAAAGCGTCACTTCCACCGGATACTGGGTGCCATCCCCGCGCCGGTTCAAGAGTTCGCCCTTCCATTCCTTGCCCATTTGCAGGCTGGCTTTATAGGCCAGGATTTGGGCCTTCGCCTCGGGAGCGCGCAAGAAGTCGGCATCCTTTCCCAAGGCATCCTCAATGTTATACCCCGTGACGATTTGGAACACGGAATTGACGAAGGCGAGCTTGCCATCGGCATCGGTCAAATAAATCACGTCCGGCGTGGTGTCCATCGCCGCCATCAAGCGTTGGAGATGGGTTTCCATGCGCCACCGCCGGCTGGCGTCGCGAAACGTCAGCAGCGAACACCCCTTGTCGAGCGGGGTGATCTGGAGATCGGCCACCAGTTGGAGCTGACTGGTGCACTTAAGCATGAGCCCCGGCATGGTTTCCTGGCGGCCATTGCCGCGGCGAAGAAATTCCGTCAGTTTTTTAACCTCGGCCGGCGCGATTAAATCAAACAGTAAAAAGGGATTATGGCGAGTCTTCTCCGGCGTGAACCCGAGCAGTTGGCCCGCCTTGCGGTTGGCCTCCAGCACGAACCCATCCCATTGGCAAACGATCTGCGCGTCGTCGCATTGTTCAAACCAGTTTTGCCACCAAAGATCATGGGTATCCGACAGCGAGAGTGCGGAGGGCCCGTCCACGTTATTCGAAAAGGACGCCATACAAGACGCTAACAATACACCAGTAACGACTGACTGATCGGGCTGATCCGATTATGGTTGATCAGTTTATCAATGAAGGGAGCGCTCAGCTTCTGGCCTTCGGGGATTAATAACAAACCGTTGGCGGTATAAATACCCTTGGCCAAAACCATGCCGGGCTTCAGCTCGGAGAGCAGCACTTCCCGCTCCTTCCGCGGCACGGTGGCCTGCGGCAGACCGCGGAGAAACGCCCGGACCGCGTCGGGGTCGAACCGGGTGCCACTGCCGTACTTGACGTCCTCGATCGCATCGTGGCCTTCGTGCTTACTTTCGGCATAGGCCACGGCGACGGCGAGCAACCGGGCCAGCCAGGGTATGGCATCGCCGGAAATCTGGTCCGGATACCCGTTGCCATCGTAATGTTCGTGATGGGAACGAATGACCGCACCCACCATTTCCAAGGGATTGGCAAAGGAAGCCAGTTCTTGCCCTAAAACGGTATGATGCTCCACCAGCGCTCGCTCGGCATCCGTGAGGCTGTTTTCGTCCTGCCGCCATTGCTTGATGATCTGGCGGGGAATGCCCACCAGGCCGATATCGTGCAACCAGGCGCTGATTTCCAGGATCTGCCGCTGATCGGCAGGCAACTGCAACGTATCCGCCATGGCTTTGCTGATTTCAAAAACCCTCCGGGCCTCGCTGCCGAGCACGGGATGAAACGTTTCCATCGTGCGCAGGCACAAACTCACGGAACGTTGGAGATTTTGCTCCAAGGCTTGGTTTAAATGAGCTAGTTGCTTGTTTTGATCCTCGACGCGCGCCACTTGCTCCGCCAGCGATTGGTTGAGCCGGGTTAACTTGTCGTTCATGGCCAGCGTGGTGGCCTGTAACACGGCGTTGCGGCAGATCAATTCATAACGTTGGACGGCGTTTTTGACCGTGGCCAGCAATTCCTCCCGCAGCCACGGCTTGACGATAAACCGGTAAATCTCGCCTTTGTTGATCGCGTCGATGACCGTGTTCAGGTTGAGCACCGCCGTAATCAAAATCCGGGTGGCATCGGACTGGATTTGCTTGACCTGCGCCAGGAATTCCAAGCCCGTCATGCCCGGCATCTGCTGGTCGGTGATAATCACCGAGAACGGGGCATCTTGGAGCAATTCCAAGCCTTTGCTCGCGTTCAAGGCGGTCGACACGGAGTAACCCTCGCGTTTAAGCGTTTCCCGCAAAGCCACCAGCACAATCTCCTCATCGTCGACGATGAGGATGCGGTGCATGGCCGGATCCGCGCCGTTATTCTCTGTCAGTATCATAGTTCGCTATTCACTCTCCCCAAAGATGCGCCGCAGCCGCGCCACCACATCTTCCTGAGGCATGCCGTTGGTAATCACATAGTCCGCCTGCTCGAGCACCCGCGTTTCCAAATCGTCTTGATTGCACCCGATCGCCTGCAAAATCACTTTAAGGGAGGAATTGAGCCGACGAGCCTGCGCGCAAATCGACAACCAATCCAACTCGGAGGTTTCCGCCAATAAAAACAAACCCACAATGCGGTATTCGCCGGATTGCAAAGTGCAGGACACCTGGTCCGCGTTCGAGGCGTTCACCACGTGGTACCCATTAAGTCGCAAAAATTCGGTGGTGTTGTTCAACAACTCTCCAGGCGGACCGACTACGAGTAAACTGCGTCTCTGTCCCCCTCCGGCAATTTCCTTGCGTTCGGATTCGGAAAAATCCGCCTCGGGCAGCCAGATGCAAAAAGCCGTTCCCACTCCCTCCGTAGAAGTCACCGAAATCGCCCCATGGTGTTTCTCGACGAACAACCGCGCGTTGTACAACCCCAGGCCGGAACCTTTGTTCATCGCTTTGGTGGTATAAAACGGATCGAAGATCGCGCCTAAGCTGCGCGCCGGGATACCGCAGCCGGTATCTTGCACTTCCAGGCAAACGGCCGGCAAACGCGGCATAGTGCCCTGCACATACGCCAGGGAGGGAAACTCCGCGTGCCGCGAAGTGCGGTAAGTGATCTTGCCGCTGTGCGGCATGGCATCGGTGGCGTTAATGGTCAAGTTGAACAGAACTTGTTGAAATTCAAAAGCATCCGCATACAAGGCCAGCGGCTCGGCGGCATACTCGGTGAGCACCTCGATGCGACGCGGAATCATTTTGCGGGCCAGCCCCACCAAGTCCGCCAACAATTCGTTCAAATTATGATAATTCCGATCCCCCGGCTTCCCATGGTGCAACTGGATGATGCGATGCACCAACTGGCTAGCCTGCATCGATTGTTTCTTGATCAGCGATAACCCCTCCTGAAAGGGATGGTGGGCGTCGATCTGGGTCAGAAACGATTCACTTAAAGAGTGAATTCCAGCCATGATATTGCTGAAATCGTGCGCCAACCCCATGGTGAGGACCCCCAGCGTTTCTTTCCACGCGGCGGTGGAAAGGCGCTTTTCGGCAATGGTCTGCCGGGTGACATCCAGCCATACCCCCTCATACCCCAGCAATAAACCGTTGCGACTAAGAGTGGCTTGGCGATGTTCCATCAAATAGGACACCTGCCCGCTCTTGGCGTGACGAATGCGATACGTGCTGGTGACGCCCGCCGGAGTGTGTATCGAACGCTTGATTTGCTGGCGCAACTCGCCTTGGTCAGCCTCGTGCACCAATTGCCAAAATCGGTTAGGCTGAGTTTCCCAATCTTGAATCGTTATCCCCGTGAACCGCTCGATTTGCGGACTGACGAATAGAAACGTGAAATCGGTGCGTTGACTAAAAATGACGCCCGGCCAGCGATGAATCAAATTCTCCAGTTGAGCTTCGGCGCGCAGCAGGCGGATGAACATGTTCCGGCGCGCCGTCTCGTTGCCCATGTACTCGTCCCAAGCCGATTCCGCCAGTTCCTTTTGGGGCGGCAAAATCGAATGCAACCGAACGCTACAACCGCCCGCATGCCGCGCCCATTCAAATTCATAGCACTGGTGGATACCGGCTTCGACCACGGACACCGGGCATTTACCGAACACCGCCGAATCCCGTAAAAAAGCTTCCCAACCATCGTTCCAGGCCGGAATTTTGCGCCCCGCCACCTCGGAAAACGGTTGACCGACGAGTTCCGCCTCATCGCTCCCCACCCAATGACAAAACAAGGTGTTGGCGGCCACTATCCGATAATCCTGATCCAAAATGACGTAGCCGCCCTCCAACCAGGAATCCAGCACGCGGGCGCGGGGAAAACCTTCACCCGGCAAGGTTCCGCCCGCGTTCGGCAACGGAATATCCTCCGCCAGAAGACAATTTGCCGGAACTGCCGTGGAACCTTCGGCCGGTTGCGCCAACGCGCCGCGAACCTCGCCGGAGGTGCGAGACAACGCGGCCCTTCGGCCCCTCTTGGGAGAGGCTTGGGGACCTTTGGCGAATGTATCCATCGATCAACTAGGATTATCGGTCGAACCAGGTTCCACTTTAGCGCATCCGAAGCCACCGGCTTATCCGAAGCGTCACTTGACCGGAGCCGCTAAAAGCCGGCTAAATCAGCAAAAACCACTATGCCGCGCAAAAGTACTTTATGCCCGCTATTTTAACAGAACTCCTCGCGCTGTCCATTGCTATTGACTTCCCTAAAAAAAACCGCGCCGACTCCCCGCTTTAAGATCCAATAATTAAACGGTAACGCCTTTAAAAAACTGCTGAATTCGTCTCGATTTGAGTTCTTAATTCATTTAATATAAACAAGATATAATCCAAAACACGCTCCACCCCGTTTACCCTTCAGTCCTGTCCCCAGGCGCGTTCCCGAGTCTCAGCTAAAATCAGTAAAATCCCTTAATCGTCCGCGCCGACCGGCGGCGGGTTACTTGACTCCATAGGCTATCCCGGTGCGTTCCGTATGTTCACGAGTCAACACCGCTAGCAAGGCGTAATAGTTATCCACGAGCAACCCTTCATACCCCCAGGGAGTGGCGTCCCAAGCCTTCCAATCGTTGCTCATGCCATTGGTTCCTTGCCCCTGAAAGCCGCCCCGCTCGAAAGCCCCTAGCAAAGGCATTAGAATCCGGTCCGCATCCTCGGTCCGACCTAAATCGTACAGGGCGGCCAAAGTGAAATAGGCAAAACAGGCGGTGGCGCCGCCATTTTCATAGATTTGAAAACCATCGGAATTATCCGCTTTTTCCCCGCCACCCCAGCGGCGGTCCAAAAGGGTGTAATCTTTCCGAGCCACCGGCGTCAGATTGCCCGGCAATCCCAGCTCGAATCGCGTAAAGCCCACCGCCTTCATTTTGGCGAGCAACCGATCCATAATCGCGTCGGCGTTATCTCGGGGCACCAACCCGTAGTGAACGGCGGCGCCGTTTACAAACATAAAGGCGTAATCGTGCAACTGGCCGTCGGCGCTTTTCCAACCCGCCAGCAGGCCCGACGCCGGATTATAAAACGTGACAAAGTAGGCGTCGCGCAATTTCCGAGCGGCCGTTTGATACCGGGCCGCGTCCTCCTTGAACTCGAGCCGCGTGGCCAACATTTCCATGCCGCGCAACGCGCGGTAAGCCAGCGCGTTGGCGTAAGCGTCCTCGTGGCCGAAGCCGATGGTATCCCACCAATTGGCAGGCCGCTTGCCCGCCGGATCGACCCAGGAATTGGAATTGCCACTGTAGGGATACTCGAATAAGCCATTCCCATCGTGATCCATGGCCAAAAGCTTATCCACCCACAACTTAAGCCCCCCGTAACGTTTTTCGAGCCAGGCCGTATCCTCGGCGCCGGATACATAATCGGCGGCGGCGATCAACAGGGAAGGATAGGCATCCAAACAAGGCGGGTCCCGCGAGGGCTGGGACTGATCGACGTCGAAGGCAATCCAGCCCGGCATGCCATAGCCCGGCAGGCCGTCCAAATACCGATCCAGCGATTGTCGAACCATGTCCAGGGCGGTGACTCCCTCCGCCAGCGGAGGGGTGTAGCGGGCGATATCCGCGTACTCGTACAAGCAAAACGCGCACGTGTCACTGCCCGCATGGTTGGCCAAAACCCGTAAGCGCGGGTTCAGCTGGAAAATATTGAGCCAATTTTTGCGAAACCCGTTGAATCGGGCGTCCTGCTCGCCCTTGGTCAGCTTGGGATACAGCGCCACGACTTCCCAACGGTACTCGATCAGCGGTCGCGCGGCGGTGGCGGCCGGAAAGGATATTTTCACATAACCCGTCCCGGCGCGCCGGGCGTCGTAGCCTAAGACGATGCCCGTGCCTCCCCCCACCACGCTGACGCGGTACGATCCTTGATCGGGCAGATGCAACACCGCCGGCAAGTTTACGGTGCCATCGCCATTGAGGTTACCCAGCAGCGTGGCGTGGTTGAGCCGGGGATCGAACTCGAACACGAGCGGCTCGGGCTTCTCCTCCGCGCTCCATTTAGTGACCAGCCGAAGCATGCGTTCGTTCGCCTCGAAACGCCATCCCGGCTCGGTTTTTCGGGACGAAGTAACGCGCCGATACTCGATGCCGGCGCTACCCGCCGGCCGCGCCTCATAGTCCCCCCGCCCCACCGCCGGGGAGCGCAACGCATTGGCGCCCACCTTACCGCCCCCCAAACTATCGATCGCCAGCGATAAAAAGGCGGGCTGTTTCAAAGACCATTTCATTTCCTGATATGGCGTGACCACTCGCAAGGCATCACCTGCTTTAGTCACTTTCGGCGAGGCTGCGGGCGCCACCGGCACGGTCACCGCCATCCAGACGCACAAAACCGCGAGCGGAGCCAACCCTAGTCGTTGATGGTTCATAGTCAAAATGGGCCGCGCGCATCGCGGACGAGGCGAAGCCTACCTCAAGGCTCCACCGTAATCGATAATAAAAACGGGGCGGCGCTCCCACCTTCGGAAATAAAATCGATGGTCTCGATGCGAACGTCCGGCAAGGGATTATCCCAAGCCGTCTCGAAGAGGGCGATGTCGGCGTTGGACCGGTTCCGGCCGGACCAAACTTGGTTGACGCTAGAGCGGGCGTTTAACCGAAACGGGCCGGGGCCGCGGGAAGTGACATGCCAATCGAGCACATCCTCGCCGTACTTGATGGGAATTAGCCGGCTCTCCCCGCTGGCGTAGCGCACCTCGTAGCCGCCAATTTTCGTCCCGGGCTCGGCGGTCCAGCAACAACCGTGCAGAAAATGCAGGCGCCGGCCTTTTTGTTCCACCACCAAGCCGGACAACTTGGCGGGATACCGGCCGCCCGACTGCCGCAACAGTTCGCCATCCAATTGGATCAGGCCGCGCACATCGAAGAGCACCCCCGCAAAATAAAGCAGCCCCGGCGGCAGCGGCGACAAATCGTTGCCCGACGCCCCCGCAGTCCACGATTCACGCAAGGACGCGTTGTAATGCTGGCTTAAATCCACCAGTTGCGGCGGCGCCTCCGGAAACCGGGCGGGAATCTGGCGCAACACCTGACTGCGGTAGAGATTGTCCAAATCCAGCGCCTTCTCAGTCAAGCCCAGGCCAGCCACCCATTTCGCCTCGGGCGGCGGGGTGAAATGAAACACATTGTCCGGAATACTTTGGTTCCAGCGCAGGCCGCTCAACTTAAGAATCAGCCGCACGCTCTGCGGCTGGGCCGGGGCGGGCAGCGTCACCAGGTTCGTGGCAAAACGGGTGAGATTCAGCTCCAGGCGCGCGATCGAGCTGCTTTCCGGATAAATCCAGAGGCTCACCGGCACTCGTTCCGGGCTCTTGCCTTCGCCGGAGATCCAGCCGAGACCGGAGAGAAAATCGCTCAGGTCATATTCCCCCCGCAACACGATCACGGGTTCCTTGGCGGAGCTATCGCCCAGCATTTGGTGTGATTCCGTTAAATTCACCGGCTGCGAATTGGTTAGCTGGCGCAGAAACCAAAGCCGGAACAACGGCGCCACCCCCAACGGACCGCAGGCGCTGCTTAAGGAAGGCGCAAACACCGCCCGCTCCCACGCCGTCGGCGCGGCGTTGGTGGCATAACCGCCCGCGACCGCGTCATAGATCCAAAAAATCCCGCCATCGCTGCCGCAATCCAAATTGATGCGGCCCGCCGCCCCCGCGCTATTGAACGTCTGCTTCCATTGGCGCGGCCGGGCGTACTGCAAATAACCGGAGGCGCTGGCGGTGATTTCTTGATTATTGTACTTCACGCTGATCACCGACTCATATCGATCCTGGTAAGTCGCCGCCGCCCGCCAAGTGCGCTGGACGGCGCGAAACAACTCGGCGGGGTTACCCCCCTCCGGTGGCGCGTGCCGGCAGGACATGTACTGGCCGCGAATCAGGAACAAAACGAAGGCAATCACCACCCCGCGCCACAAGCCCTTCCGAAACGCGCCCTTCTGCCGGCGCACGTCCGCGCCCGGCAAATTCACCCGCGCCCAGTCCTTATCGAACACCGTCGCGTAAATGCGGTTGCGCGATTCCAGCCGGCCGGCCACCACCCGGGCCACCCCGGATAACAGCAAAAGGCTGACCAGTGGATTGGACTCGTCGTCCGGCACGGGTTGACCGCGCAACACGCGCGTGTACATCGCCAGCAGGGCGCTTAAATCCGATTCGCCGCGCAACAAGCGGTCCCGCACGAAGAGCAAATTATCATCGCGCTCCAGGGCCCGGGGCGAAAGGAACAACTCGGCGCACCGGCGGTCCACTTCGGCGGGCGTGGCGGCGGCGGCCTCCCGGGAAACGGCCTGGCAAAGTCGCTGGGTTAAGTAGGGATGACCGTGAGTCCAATACAGCACCCGCAGCAACAGCGCCTCGGCGGCGGCCGGTCCGCCGGCTTTGGCGGCAAATCCTTCCGCGAGCGGCCGGGCTTCCTCCGGCGAAAAATCGTTCAATTCGATGCGGTGGCCGACGTTGAACGGCGTCAGGCGCGTGTCCCGGATCAAATCCGTTGGCGCCGCGACCCCCAGCAAACAAAAGGAAAGGCGCCGATACTCGGGATTATGACTGCGGCGGTTGTGGCATTCGCGGATGGCGGCGAAAAACTCGTCGGTCGAGAACGGCAGGCTGCGCACGATGTCGATCTCGTCCACAAACACGATCACCTGGCC
The DNA here is from genome assembly GCA_002306985.1 of Verrucomicrobia bacterium UBA1319. Lineage (GTDB taxonomy): Bacteria > Verrucomicrobiota > Verrucomicrobiia > Limisphaerales > UBA1319 > UBA1319. The sequence goes on along the minus strand of DBTJ01000110.1, from coordinate 37,889 downwards.
CTGGCGGTTGGGCAGCACGATTTTTTCCAGCGCGGTCGCCCACCGTTGCAAGGGGCCCCACTCGGCGTGCGCGCGCCAGAAATCCAGCAATTCATCCTCCAAATCCAGCTGCTGCCCCAACCGGGCCATCAAGCCATCGTACCATTGCTCGATGGTCAAGTTCTGGCCGATGGCGGTTAAATCCAGCACCGCCACGTGCTGTTTTTCCTGGCGCAAACGCCGGACGGCGCGGACCATCAAGGAGGATTTCCCCATCTGGCGCGAAGTCAGGACGTAGCAGAAATCCCCATTCCTGAGCCGGGCGTAAATTTCCTTGTCGGCGGCGCGCTCGACATAGCAAGGCGCATCGGGGCGCAAGGTGCCCCCGGTAATAAAAAAGTCGGGCGGATTGCCGGCGTTCCGCGCTGAAGGTTCTGAGTTCATGATGGCCAGGAAACCGGCCCGGCGCGCGGCCGGACGTTAAGCAAGGTGCCGCTTGAGATAGGTCGCGTACAAGCGACAGCGCGGCCGGGCCTCGGCGGGCGTGGCGCCGACGATCACTCCGGCGCTGCGCAAGCGGTAAAAGCTCTCCGGCGTGGGACAAGGTTCGCCGCGCAGCACGCCGCGCGCGATTTCCGTCAAGGCCGAATCCTTCACGAGCAACACCAGGATGCGGCGCAAGTGGTCGCCGTAAAACCCTTCGTCGCGCGAGGCCAGGCTTTCGAAGGACTCGAGCGAGACCTGGTTGGCGCTCAGCTCATGCAGTCCCCGGCGCACCAAATAAGGGTGGCCGCCCACCCAGTGGGTGAACCGGTTCAGCTCGCTATCCGTTTTCAAGGGATGGCCGTAGCGCCGGTTCAACTCGGCGGTTTGCAGCGGCGTGAAATCCTCCACCGTCAGACGCGTACCCACGTTGAAAGGCGATTGGTTCAGGTCCGCGATGAACAAATGAGCTTCGGTCGCGTAGGCGATCGTGAGCGTCAAACCAGCCCAGGGACAGGCGGGATCCAGCGCCCGCTCATTATGCCAGGAGCGGAACAAGCCGAACACCTCGCTACTGAACACCGAACCGAACAGGCGATCCACTTCGTCAAGTCCCCACACCAGGGGGGCTTCCAAACCAGCCAGCACTTCGCGGCGCAAATAACGCTCGAAGTTCACGTTGGGCCCGCGCCGCTCATCCCAGGTCTCCGCGGGCAATTTGGCCAACCGCAGCTGATCAGCCAAGGATTCGGCCAGGGTGAGGTAAAACCCATTCACGTTCTCCAGTTGCGCGGCGTTGAGTTTTTGAAAATCCGTGAAAGCCACCCGCATGCCCTGCCCGCGCGCCTGTTCCAACCCGCGGGCCAACAGCGAGGTCTTGCCCATCTGCCGCGCGCCCTTGATCAACACAATGCTATCCTGTCGCGCGATGGCGGCGTGCAATTCGCCATCGCTAGGCCGCGGCAGGTAAAACTCGGAGCGCAACGGCACCGCGCCCCCCACCGATTCGAAAACCGCGGGCATCGACGAGGGCCGGAGCGGAGCGGCCGCCGGGGCGGGTTTAGGCGGGGGCGTAAACCGTCGGCCTTGCGGCGGCGGATTACCGGCGGCGGGCTCGCTGACGGGCAATCGCCCCAAGGCGTCGAGCAACTCCGTGACCACCCCTTCGCTGTCATTGGCGCTTTCCCACAATAAATATTGGATGGCGTCCAGAATTCCGGCCATGGGTTCGACCAGCGGGCCGGTGTAATTGACCCGGATGGGCAGCAGCTGGGGGCGACCATGGCGTTCCCGCGCCGCGTCGCGCGCCATTTCCAACTCGTAGCCGAGCATTTCACTGCCCGCGGCCTCCGCCGATAGGAGCGGGATAATCGCATCGGCTTGCCGGATTTCGCGCTCGATCTCCTTGGCCCATTCCACTCCAAGGGTCAAATGCCGATCGATAAACACGGCGTGGCCCGACTGCTCCACTCGTTCCGCGATCAGTCGCATTAACGCCTCATCCGGGTACGCGTCCCGTTTATAAACAATCACCACTCGCAAGGGCTGGGGCGAAGCTGGGCCGACTCCGGAATGGACCTGGTTTTCCTGCATAATTCAATGAGTTGCGATCTACCCGTTACTTGTACGGGCGGCCCCAGTCCGGCGCAAGCGCGATTTAGGCTTTGAAAGCGACTAGGCCTTAACTCAGGACCCGTCAGGAAAGTGGGACTAGCCGTAAACCACGTGTGAAAAACGATTCTAAAAAAGTGAGTTGCAAAGCGCGCCCGGAAACGCATCTTTATACGCTATGTTGAAGCTGCGTATGCTAATATTGCTGACGATGTTAGGCCTGGGACTCACCTCCAGCGCGCGCGCGGACTATTTAATCCGTTTTCGCACCGTGCTGGGGGATATGGATGTCCAGTTGTTCAGCAATGACAAACCCGTCACCGTCAGCAATTTCCTCAAGTACGTCAAAAGCGGGCGATACGACAATATGTTTCTGCACCGGTGCGTGACCAATTTCGTGGTGCAAGGCGGCGGCTACACCGTGAAATACACCAATAGCCCCGAAGGCATTTCCGGTTCGGGCTTATATTACGTGACTACTTACGGCAACATCACCAACGAATACAACGTCGGCCGGACGTTCAGTAACGTTTACGGCACTTTGGCGATGGCCAAAGTGGCGGGAGACCCCAACTCCGCCTCCTCCCACTGGTTTTTCAACCTGGCGGACAACTCGTCCTACCCGAATTACCTGGATACCAACAATGGCGGTTACACGGTCTTTGGCCGCGTGATCGGCGGCACCAATATTCTGGATAAATTCAACCACCTGCCAGCCAATGGCGGCGATATCATCAACCTGTATTCGTGGTATCCGGTCAGTTGGGCCAAAGCTTTGACGACCCTGCCCCTCAGCAAAACGGCCACCAGCCTGCCCCCTTATGCGGATTTAATCTACCCGGTAATCGAGCTCCTGGAAGCGAAGATTGCCGTAAACAGCTTCGGCGAACGGGTCGTTACGTGGGCCAGCGCGGCCAACCGGATTAATATCGTGGAGTACGCGGATACCCTGCCCGCCACCTGGAATACCTTGTACACGGTTTTTGGCACGGGATCGGATATGAACTTCACGGATACCGAGCTTTCGGTAAAACGACGGTTTTACCGGATAAAAATCAGCTACTAATTCCGATCCGCGCCCACGATATGTTGAAAAGCCTCATCGATTGGTATCTCAGCGCCCTGGAAACCGGGGGGTATCCCTTGATCGCGCTGCTCATGGCGGCGGAAAGCTCCATCCTGCCGCTGCCCAGCGAACTGGTGATCCCTCCGGCGGCGCATCTGGCGCACACCAAAGGCGCCTTTAGCATGGCCGGCATCGTGCTGGCGGGCACCCTGGGCTCCTGGGTGGGGGCCACGGCGATGTATTGGGTGGCGCGCTGGGCGGGCCGGCCGCTGGTGCTGCGCTACGGCCGCCACGTGTTGATCGGGCCGGATAAAGTCGCGGGCGCCGAGCGCTGGGCCGCCAAATTCGGCGCGCCGGGAGTATTCATCTCCCGCCTATTGCCAGTGGTCCGGCATTTGATCGGCATTCCCGCCGGCATCGTTCGCATGGACTATTGGAAATTTTCTCTCTACACTGTGGCTGGCGCGGCCATCTGGACGGGGGTGCTCTGCTGGATTGGGGTAGTGGCCGGGCAAGATACCCAATTGCTCGCCCTCGAAACTCATCGGGTCTCGCTGTGGGGGGGCGGGGCCGTGGCGGTTTTGGGCGCGATGTATTATTTTCTGGTGCATCGGCAGATGAAAGGATAATCCAGTCGGAGAGCTTCGAGGGATAACCCCTCACGCGAGCGCGCCGGGTGCTGATGGCGCGCGAAGTCCTATGATCGATAAAAACCTATACCTTGCCGCTTTTCGCTGGATGTTGCTGGCGCGGCTGCTGGACGATAAATTCGCCAGCCTGTACCGGGGCGGCAAAATCCACGGAGGCGTCTTTTTGGGCCGGGGCCAGGAAGCTTTAAGCGCGGCCACCGGGATTTCCCTGCGCCCGGGCGACGTGTTCGCCCCGCTCATCCGCGACGCCGCCGGGCGGTTCGCGTTCGGGGAAAGCCTGCTGGATTCCGTGCGCACTTACCTCGGCTCCCCGCTGGGGCCCATGCGCGCCCGCGACGGCAACGTCCACCGGGGTCGCCCGCAAGCGGGCCTATTGCCCATGTTAAGCCATTTGGGGGCGATGACCTCGGTGGTCAACGGCATGCTGCTGGCCCGGCGACTGAAAGGGCAAACCGGCGCGGTGGGCGCCGCCAGCCTGGGCGATGGCGCCACCTCGACCGGCGCCTTCCATGAAAGCCTCAATCAGGCGGCCGTGGAGCAACTGCCGCTGGTCCTCGTGGTGGCTAATAATCAATACGCCTACTCCACCCCGACCGCGCGCCAATTCGCCTGCGCGCGCCTGGCCGATAAAGCCGTCGGCTATGGCGTCACGGCGCATGAAACCGACGGGACCAATCTGGCGGCCTGCCTGGAAACCCTCCAGCGCGCGGTGGCCGCGGCGCGGCGGGGCCAAGGCCCCCAACTGGTGGTCGCCGACCTGTTGCGCTTATGCGGCCACGGCGAACACGACGACGCGCAGTATGTCGACCCACAGTTGCGCGCGGGACCCTTAGGCCGGGATTGCCTCAAATTGGCCGAACAACACCTCTTGAACCAACCCTGGGCGACGGCGGCGGAAATCAAGCATTGGAAAGCCGAAGCCGCCCGCGAAATCGCCGCCGCGGTGGCCGCGGTGCAACGGGAGCCGTTGCCGGACCCGTACCGGGAAAACTGGCAAGCGCTCTCCGAAACCCACCTTTACGAGTTCCAATCCTCCGCGCACGAAACCCGGCCATGATCACTTACCTTGACGCTATCCGCGCCGCGATGGCCAAAGCTCTGGCCGACGACCCGCGCGTGTTCATCTACGGCCAGGATATCGGCGCCTTTGGCGGCGCTTTTAAAGCCACCAAAAACCTCGCCCAAGAATTCCCCGGCCGGGTGATCGACGCGCCCATCAGCGAAGACGCCATAGCGGGTCTGGCGGTGGGCGCGGCCATCGAAGGCATGCGCCCGGTGGTCGAAATCCAGTTCGCCGATTTTTCGACGCTCGCGTTCAACCAAATCGTCAACCAGGCCGCCACCCTGTTTTGGCGCACGGGCACGCCCTGCCCGCTGGTGGTTCGGCTGCCCTCCGGCGGCACCTCCGGCAGCGGGCCTTTTCACAGTCAAAGCTTGGAAGCCTTGTACGCGTTGTACCCGGGGCTGGTGGTGATGACCCCCGCCACGGTCGAGGACGCCTACGGCATGCTGCTCGAAGCCATCGCCCTGAACGACCCGGTGATTTTTTGCGAGCACAAATTCCTGTACTACCATCTTAAAGCCAAGCAACTGCCGGCCACCGCCCTCCCCGCCGGCAAAGCCCGCATCGCCCGCGCGGGCCGGGATTTGACCGTGGTCACTTACAGCGCCATGGTGCACGAAGCCCTGGCGGCGGCCGAAGAACTGGCGGCGGAAAACTGCGAGCTCGAAATTGTCGACCTGCGCACCGTCAAACCGCTGGATACGGACACCGTAATCGCCTCCGTGGCCCGCACCGGCCGTTTGCTCTGCGTGAGCGAAGCCTGGCCGTGGGGCGGGGTTTCGGCGGAGGTGATCGCGCGCGTCGCCTCCGAAGGCTTCAACTTGCTGGACGCCCCGCCCAAACGACTTAACTCCAAAGACACCCCCGTGCCGTACCATCCGAGCCTCTGGGCCGCCCACCGGCCCACCGCGCGGAGCATCGCCGCCGCGGCCCGGGATTTATTGCGCCAATAATCATATGCCACGCGTTCCCATCATCATGCCCCAACTTGGCGAATCCATCGCCGAGGCCGCCATTACCCAGATTTTGATCCGCGTTGGCGAAACCGTGAAAGCCGACCAGGAAGTCATCGTGGTCGAAACCAACAAGGCCACCATGAGCGTCACCTCCCCGTGCGCCGGAGTGGTGAGCCATATCGCGGCCGAGGTGAGTCAGAGCTACCCGGTGGAAGCCGTCCTGGCCATCCTGGAAGCGGCGCCGGAAGAAACCGCGCGGCTGGGTTTGGACACCGCGAGCGGGGAAAACACCCCGACCGTCGGCGGGACGCCGGAATCCTACGGAGCGATCGAACCGCCCGTGCGGCACCGGCCCGTGGAACCCCGAGTGCGGGGCCTGCCCGTGCCCGCGCACGCCGCGGGCGCCAGCTACATGTCCCCGCGCTTGAAAGCCCGCATGCAAGAATTGGGCTTGCACGCCGCCGATCTCGCGGGCGTGGCCGGCAGCGGCGCCGGGGGGCGCGTGACCATCGAGGATTTCGAGAAATTTCTCGCCCAGCTTGAGCATTTGACGCTCACCCCGGCCTCCACCATGCGCGTCGCCGTGGCCGACGCCATGCGGCGCAGCGCCACCCGGCCCATCGCCACCGCCGGGCGGCCCCTCGTGCTGGACCCCCTTTTGGCCCATCGCAAACAGTCCGCCCCGAAGCCCGGCCCGGCTCTCTACATCCTGCGCGCGCTCGGCATCGCCCTCTCGGAGAACAGCGCCCCGGCGGGCCGTCTCGTGGGCGACCGGATCGCGCATCCGGCCTCCATCGACATCGGCTTCGCCGTGGAAGCCGACGACGGCGTGCTCGTAGCCGTCATGCGCAACGTCGATTCGACGCGGCTGGCCGATCTCGTGCCCCGTTACAACGAACTCGTCGAGCAGGCCCGCCAGCGGCGGCTGCCTCCCGATGCCTCGGGCGGTTCCGTGGCCACCGTGACCAACTTCGGCACGTTCGGGTTGACCTGGGCGACGCCGATCCCGCTNNTCGAGGATTTCGAGAAATTCATCGCCCACGTCGAAAAAAGCCGGCTTACCCCCGCCTCGTCGATGCGCGTGGCCGTCGCCGACGCCATGCGACGCAGTTGGACCCGCCCCCTGGCCACGGTCGGTTTGCCGGTGTGCATGGACGCGGTGCTGGCGCACCGGCGCGCGCTCAACCCCAAGCCCGGCCCCACCCTTTACGCGCTGCGCGCCCTGGCGCTCGCCCTGGCGGAAAACAGCGCCTGCGCGGGCCGGCTCGTGGGCGCCCAT
>DBTJ01000110.1:0-30551 GCA_002306985.1 Verrucomicrobia bacterium UBA1319 | reverse complement strand
GGGCCGGCTCGTGGGCGCCCATATCGTGCATCCGCCCGCCATCGACATCGGTTTCGCCGTCGAGGCCGAGGATGGCGTGCTGGTGCCGGTGCTCCGGCGAGCCGATCGCCAGCCGCTCGGGGAATTGGCCGCCAAATATGAGGAATTGGTAGCCAAGGCGCGCCTGCGCCAACTCCCGGCCGACGCCACCGGCGGCTCCATCGCCACCGTCACCAACTTCGGCAGTTTCGGTCTTACTTGGGCCACGCCGATTCCTTTGCCCGAGCAAACCATCGTCCTCGGCTTGGGCGCCGGGCGCCTAGCCCCCTGCTGGGATGAAAACCAAGGGCAATTCGTGCCCGTGATGGAAGCGAACTTGACCCTCAGTTTCGATCATCGCGTTTTGGATGGCGGCGCCGCCGGACGCCTCTTATCGCGGGTGGCCACCTGGCTCAAGGAGCCGGAAAAACTATAAAACCCATTCCCCGCAAAACGCGGAGAATGGGTTGAAAAGACCCGCGGCAACCCGCTTATTCGAGCGGTCGCCCCAACGGCTCCACCACCGCGCGGTAAAAACGCGCGGGGCAATCGATCGATTCCGGATCGGTATAGCGGTGCTCGCCGTCGCGCTCGCTTTCAAAAGTCTCCACCGTCGTCCAAACCTTCAAATCGGTCGAAACTTGGACGTGATAGACGGCCCCCGGCGCCACGGAGAATTGGAAGACGCGCGCCGTATCGTGGCGCGAGGATTTAAGTCCGCTCTTGCGGACCGTGGATAAAACGGAGGCGGCGACCGTGGCATTGGGCTGGTACAGCATCACATTCGACGGCCGACTGATGGCGCCCGACGCGTGGTACGCGGTGACGAAGAAGAAGTATTTCTTGCCCGGCGTCAGATTGCTCACCCGAATGCAATTCGTGTTGCCCACGGAGAAACGATTGGTGATTCCCCCCACGTTGCCATAATTGAGGTAATATCCGGAAATCGAGGTTTCCGGCGAAGCCTGCCAAGTCAAGGTGGGATTGGACGGGCCGGAGACCAGATTGTCGGATACCCCTTGATTCAACATTTGAAGCGCGGACGGGCCCTCGAACTCCGCCTGGTACTGGAGTAAATTGGAAGGCTTGCCTTCGGCTTTGGTGGAAGTATAAGGCGTCACGAAGATGCTGTACACCTGGGCGGGCATCAGATTGGTCAACCGCACCTCGTTGATCAAACCGACGATGTTCAGTTTGTTAGTGGTTCCACCGGAAATCAGGTACAGAAAATAACCCACGTAGGGCGGGCTGCTGGCCGCGTTCCATTGGATGAAGGGGCTCATCGAGCCAATCACCACGTTGGTGGTGGGTTCCAGGCTTTTCACCCGCAGCGAAGTGCTGAAGCTCAACGTCGCGCTCGCATCCTCCGTCGGCGCGTTGGTGGGCGCCACCACGATGTCCTTGACCGTGAGCGTGGCTAAGGCGGAATAAGCGGTGGCGCCCTTGGTATCGACCGCCATGGCTTGAATGGTGTGAGTTCCCACCGGCGGCTGCCCCCAATCGGCGCTGATCGAGCCGCCGTTGGCGCTCGCCATCACCACGCCATTGGTCAGCAAGAAAACCTGGGCTACGCCATCGTCGGTGTCGGACGCGGCGGCCGCGATGCGCACGGTATCCACCGTCAGCGCGGTGGCGAGCAACGCCGGGCTGGATAAGGCTACCGTGGGCGATTGATTCGCGTTCGCCGCGACCGTCAGGGTCGCGATCGAGGAACCCGCCGCCAAGCCCTTGGTATCCACCGCTCGGGCTTGGATGGCATACACTCCAGCCGCCGGCTTTGACCAATAGCAAGACAAGGAGCCGCTGTTCACCGTAGTCATCACGACCCCGTTAGTGAGCAAATCGATGCGCGCGATGCCCGTGTCATCCGTGGCGGTGGCCACGATATGGATGGTATTCGTCGTGCTAGCCGTGCCTGTGGAGGGGCTGGACAGGGTCACCACTGGCGGCGGATTAAAAACATAGGTTGCGCCCGAATAACGCACCATGCCGGTGGTGATCTTCAACTCATCGATCAAACCCGGGAAACCGCTGGCGCCGTTGTACGCCCCGATTTGGACCGAACCCGCGCTAGCCGGCAGGGAATCGACAAAATCGGCGGCGGCGAGCCGATTGCCATCGGCATACAAAGCCAGCGTGCCACCTTGCCGCACCGCCGCCACGTGATGCCAAGGATTACCCGTAAGCGGCAATTCAGCCGCTAAGCCGCCGGCCCATTGGAGCGAGACCGCACCCGGCGCAAAAGTCAGCCAGAGACCGCCGGCGTCCTCGTTCGCGTGGCTCCAAATACAGGCCCGTCCGCTCTCGGGTTGGGACTGGAGGTTAACCCAAGCTTCCACCGTGAAATCCAGGCTGGCCAAAGCGAGCGCCGCCGCGGCGTCGGAAGTTAGATAATGATTCGCCGTAAACTGGGCGGCTTGATTGGCCACCCCCACCGCAAAGGGCACCGCGCCATTCGCGCTCACGGGCAGCGTGTTGGCTCCCGAATCCTGAAAATCGCCATCACAGCGCAGATAGAACGCCAGCTGAGGCGTTTGAACCGTGACCCGGTTCGTCGCCGAATAGGCGCTCAGGCCGTAGGCGTCGACCGCCCGGGCGTAGATCTTGTGGTTGCCCGAAGTCGGGGACACCCAAGCCGCCTGGCACGAGCCAGCCGTGGCGGTGTTGATCAAAATACCGTCCAGGTAAAGCTCCAGCAGAGTGATGTTATCGCTTTGATCCACGTCGGCGGCCGTCGCCCGCAGGGTCACGGAATAACCGTAACCAATGGAAGCGCCATCCGCGGGCGAGACCACCTGCGCCACCGGCGCGTGGTTATCGATCACGGTAAGGATCGCCAGACTGGAATCAGCTTGCGTTTGCGATTCGGTCCACGCCCGGGCAAACAGCGCGTACGAACCCGCCGTCGAAGGCGTCCACGAACCGGTGTACGGCGCGGCGCCGGTGGCCGTGGCCACCAGAACGCCATTCGCGTAAAATTCCACTTTGGCGATCGCCTCGTCCTTAGCGCTCGCCGTGGCGGCCAGCGCCACCGCTTTGCCCGTCAGCAGCAACTGCCCGGAAGCGGGGCTGGTGAGCGCGACGGTGGGCGCCACCGCCTGCGCTTGCACCGGCGCGTCGACCACCGTCAATGCCGCCGCCACCGAGCCGGCGGAATAGCCTTTCGCATCCACCGCTTTGGCTTGAATCGCGAAAGTTCCCAGCGGCGGATTAACCCAATCATACGCCAAGGCGCCGCTGGCGACACTGGTCATAACCACGCCATTGGTTAGCAAATCAACGCGGGAAATCCCGTTCACCGCCGTGGCGTTAGCGCGAATCCGCACGGTATTCGTCGCGTAAACCGTGTCGCTAGCCAACTCGTCCAAAACGACGACCGGCGGCATATCGATGGAATAGGTGGCGCCGCTATAGCGTCCCATGCCTAAAGTAATCCGCAATTCATCGATTAAACCCGCAAAACCGCGCTCGCCATTGTATCCGCCCACTTGGGCCGCGCCGGTGCTCGTGAGTAGGCCGCCCTCATAATTGGTCGTCCCCAACCGCGCGCCATCGGCGTAAAGGGTCAATGTTGAGCCCTGCCGCACCGCGGCCAGGTGGTGCCATTGATGGAGCGCGAGCGATACGGGAGCCGAAAAGGCGTCGCCCCATTGCAAGACCGCGCCGGTCGCGGAATAAATCAGCCAGAGGCCGCCGGCCGCTTTGCTGGCGCGGCTCCAAACGCAAGCCTCGCCGGACACCGGCTGCGAGGAGGGATTAATCCACGCCTCCGCCGTGAAATCCAGACTGCCGAAGTCAAGCGGCGCCACCGTATCCACCGTGAGATAATTGCCGGCGGAAAACTGGGCCGCTTGGTTCAACATGCCCACCGCGAAAGGAACGGTCCCGCGCGCGGTCACCGGCAACACGTTGCCGCTGGAGTCTTGGAGGTTGCCATCCAAATGCAAATACAAGCCCAGCACCGGCGTTTGAATCGTGATTTTATTGGTGGGAGAATAGCCGCTGGCGCCATATTGATCGTAAGCCTTGGCGTAAACCGTGTGGTTGCCGGAGGCGGGCGAAGTCCAGGGGGCAACGCACGTTGCATCCGAGGCGCCGCCGACCAAGACCCCATCCAAATAAATCTCCGTCTTCGCCACCGAGTCGCCCGGATCGGTGTCCGTGGCGCTCGCTTTAAGGGTCACCGGCAGCGTATAACCAATGGACGCGCCATTCGCGGGCGTGTTCACCGTCACGGCGGGGGGCTGGTTGGCGAATACGGTGACGGAGACGGGCGCGCACTCGGTCTGACATAAAGCCGCCGTGTAAGCCCGGGCGGTCAGTTTATACACGCCCGCCGCCGTAGGCGTCCAACTAGCCGGGTAGCCGGCCGAATTGGTGGCCGTGGCCAGCAGGGTGTTGTTCAAATAATACTCCACTTTGGAGATGCTGCCGTCGCCGGCATTCGCGTAAGCCGCCAAACTAACGGGTTGCCCCGCGCGAAACACCTGGCCGGCCAGCGGGCTGCTCAACGAAACCAACGGCGCCGTCAAGTCACCCAAGGCATACGCGTAGACCGCGATGGTATTGGTGGCACTGTGGTTGTTGAGGCCCAAGCTATCCGTCGCCAACGCCCAAAGGGAGAGAATACCGGTGGGCACGCCGCTCCAAGTGATGGACCCCGAACCGGCGGTCTCGCCGATTTTGGTGGCGCCCTGGAAGTACTCGATCTTGGAAATTTCCGTCCCCGAGTTGCTCGCCATGGCTTCCGCCGAGACGCTCAGCGTCGAGATATTGGTGTATAAACCGCCATTCGCGGGGCTGGTGACCGCCACCGTGGGTAAAGCCAGTTCCGAGGTGTCCGTCGTCACCAGGGTGACATTGCCGGACAACGGATAATAATAAACCTGGGCGGACGGCCGGCTCTCGGTACGTTGCGCGTTATACGCGTTGACGTAAATAAAGTTGGTCTTGCCGAGCGCCAGGCTTTGCAGCTTTACCTGGGTGGCCGCTTGCACGTCCACAATGTTCGTCTGCGTTCCGTTCACCACGCCATACTTGACCAAGTAACCGGCGACTCCGAAATTAGTGGCGGCGTCCCACATCACCACCGGGTTGGTGGGTCCGAAAGAGACGGCGCCGGTCTGAGCCGATAAGGGGATGGCGAATCCGAGGATACAGCACCAAAATATAACCAGCTTTTTCATAGCCATGGCCCGCTTGGCGTGGCCATTTATATATCGGAGCGGAATTAGACTTCCTTAACTAAATTCCTTGCTCTTTTCTGTCGGCGCCACATTTCAAGCGATGATTCACGCTTTAGCAGAATGCGGGCCAGAGGAAAAAAGAAGTCCTCGCCCCGCCGCTCACCCGGGCATAAAGGGCTATCCGGCGGCGATTCCCACCCACCTGGCGAGCGGCTCGCCGGAGGCGAATTCCGGGCAAAACCGGAGCAAAACCGCCCACTTGAGCGCATTTCAAAGTGAAAACCCCGATAATTTTAGCAATCGCCGCGCGCTTAAAACTAGAAACGACGGCCCACTCGAGGCTAGCCATTTTTGAGACATCTATACGAGACACTCGTATCGATATTGGATTCACCAAAACCCGCCTCGGCCCGACGCAGCCCCCCCGCCCGCGCTTTGAATTCCCGTAATCGGCGGATACGCGGCACTACAACACCGCTATTCCGCCAGCCGGATGCGATTCTCGAAAGCCTCCCAACCGTTTGTCCTCAGGACTACCTCAAGCGAAATCCAACCCTCCCCGCTCCCTTTGATTGGCGGCGCAAGAATCGCGATTGTGTTTTGCGACGGGACATATTGAATCCCTTAGGCCAGGCTAAAAACCGAGAATTCTCCTCGCTCCAACGTAAGCGCGAGATATCCAGAATAACCCTGAGTTTACGGAATGTCCCGAACGTCAATGAGCCGGCGCGAATATTGGAAAACCTTCCCCCTCGCTTGCTTCAACCGATCGCCTAGCTTAGGCACCGCCCCCTAAAACAAAGTTCCCCCGCGCTGTTGGCGCGAGGGATAATGGCAACCGCAAACTATTATTCGAGGCGGATTATTGGGCGGCGACCGCCACTTCACTGGGCACGACTCGGTAAAACCGCATGGCGCTCGAAGCCGCGTCGGGATCACTGAACTCATGCGTCGTTTCCGCGTCGCCATGGACGGTTTCGATGGTCACCCAGGCTTTCAAATCCGAGGAAGCCTGAACCGAATAGACTTCGCCGGGCCGCACCGCAAACCGGAGCCGGGCTGAGGTCGCGTTGCGGGTCAGTTGAACTCCGCCGCGGGCGGGCGACGTCGCCACCGTGTCATTAGCGGTGCTGGCCAGACTGCCGGCGGCGCCCACGCTCGCGGGAATATAAGCCGAGTAGGTGCTGCCGGAATAGCGGGCAAAGCCCAGGGTAATCTTCATTTCATCCAGCATGCCGCTAAACGGATAGCTCGTGCCATACTGCCCAATCCAGACCGGACCGGTGCTGGTCATGAAGCTGCCCGTGTAAGTGGTGCTCCCAACCTTCTTGCCATTGGCGTACAACACCAGGTTCGTGCCTTGACGCACGGCGGCCACATGGTTCCAAGCCCCTTTGGTGAGGCTTACGCTGGCGGAGAGGGCGGTGCCCCATTGCAGCGAGACCGCGCTGGAAGAATAAACCAACCACAGGCCGCCGGCGCTACGGCTGTTGTGACTGATCAAGCAAGACTGGCCGCTGGTGGGAATGGAAGCCGGATTGATCCACGCTTCGGCGGTGAAATCCTGACTGCCGAAGGCGAGGGAAGACACCGTGGTTAGGGCCAGATAGCTGCCCGACGCCAGTTGGATAGCTTGGTTTTTCACGCCGGTGCCATACGTCGCGGTCCCTTTTAAAACAACGGGCAGCGAGAGCGAGCTGTAGTCGGCGTAAGTTCCATCGTATCGCTGCCAGAGGACGACTTGCGGGGTCTGAACGGTCACCGTGACCGACGAAGAGGCGCCCACCCCGCCGTTGGAATCCGTCGCCTTGGCGGTGATCACATGGCTGCCGCTGGCGGGAGAAGTCCAGGTGGCCGTGCAGGCGGATGAAGCCGCGCTGCCTTTAAGCACGCCATCCACATAAATTTCCAGCTTCGCGACGGAATCGCCCGGATCGGAATCCGTGGCGCTGGCCTGGATCGTGACGCTTGGCCCATAGCCGAAGGAAGTGCCCGCGGCGGGCGATGTCACCGTCGCCACCGGCACATGATTGACATAGGAAACGAAGGCCACCGCACTGGAGCTGGCGGCATAATTCGCCGCGGTGTAGGCCTTGGCCACGACGGAGTAGGTGCCCGCCGCCGACGGGGTCCAAGTGGTGGAGAACGTGCCCTTGGTGGTGGCCACCAGGCTGTTATTCACATAGAATTCTACTTTCGAAATACTGCCGTTGCCCGCGCTGGCGGAAGCCGTCAGGGTCACCGCTTTGCCAAGTAACACCGCCTGTCCGGCCGTGGGGCTGGCCACCGCCACCGAAGGCGCCGCGAGGTCGCCGGTGGGATAGGAATAAATCGTAACCGCATTCGTGGTGCTTTGTTGTGTGGCGCCCGTGCTGTCGGTGACTTTGGCCCAAAGATTCAGCGAGCCGGCCGGGACGGAACTCCAGGTGTAGGAGATCGCGCTAGCCACTTCGCCAATCTTGGCGCCGCCGTTGTAGAATTCGATTTTAGAAATCGTGCCGCCCTGGCTGGAGACGGTCGCCGTCAAATTCAAACTCGACACATTCGTGTACACCGCTCCGCTAACGGGGCTGGCGAGGGTGATCGATGGTTTCGCGCCCGACACGACCGGATAATAATAGAGGATCGTGGAAGGCTGGCTTTCGATTTTTTGCGAGTTATAGGCCACCACATAGATAAAATTCGTTTTCCCCGCCGTCAGGCTCGACAGGGTGGCGCTCACATTCATTTTGGCGTCATACGAATTCGTCGAAGCGCCGTCGATCGTGCCATACTTAACACTATAACCCGCAACATAAGGACTTGACAAGGCGTCCCAGCTTAGCACCGGGCCAGTCTGTCCAACCGTCACAGAGTTCGAATCCGCTTGCGCATTCCAGCCCGCGGCAAGGCTCAGAACGCCGCACAAAAATTTAACCAGCTTTTTCATTTCTTTAAGTCACTGACAGGGTTAACCCGTCAAAAACCATTAAATTGTTAATCGTTTTCCCCTCCCTTTCGTCCCCTTGATCGAGCCCAAGCGCACCTTAAGCAATTAGCGGGCCAAAGCGGCGACACCCCCTCGCGTCCCAAAACGACCAAACGATATAACATATTTATTGATAACAACTTACACACATTCAACCCGATCAAAACAGAACGAATTTCCAAGTAAAAATCAAATTTAGCCCAGCATTTTTCAATTCCAGCACCAGCAATTACACCGAAGCCGCCAGTGTTTGCCATGAGAACGTCCGAATCGAGGCCACGGTCCGCCAAAATTAGGACACTGCACGGGACAGCCCGCATCAAAACAAGCGGCGGCACCCCCTGGGGCGGGCGAAACCGCCGCCACGCGCTCACACACTCGCGCGCGCGCTTTAACGCGATTGCCGTCACGGCAACACCCGCGAATACACGCCCCGAATCGCGCCGCGACAAGCCGCCACCGCGGCCAGCAACGCCTCGGCATCCTCATATCCACACCGGATAGCCACGCGACGCTGCGGGGCGGCTTCCGCCGGCAGTTCGGATTCTCCCAGGTAACTCCAGCGTCGCAACACACACTCAATTCGCCACAATCGCCGGTAATTCGTAATCAGGGTCGAAACGCCCGGCTCGGACAATTTTCCCTCCGCTTGGGCGCGCCGCAACGCGCGGAGCGTGTTCGGTTCGTGCCACCCCTGCTCCAAGCACAACGTCTGGGCGATGAACTCCGCGTCCATCAAACCGCCGGCGCCGGTCTTGAAAGCCAAATGCTGGCGACCGGCGGGCACGCGCTCGGTCTCGATCCGATGGCGCATCTTGGCAATCCCTTGCCGCCAACCCGGCGTGCGCGCGGCGACCGGCTGGCGGGCGGTTTTGAAATCCGCCAACTCGCCGGCCAGCGCCATGAATTTCCGCCCAATCTCAGCGTGGCCGGCGACCCACCGCGCCCGTGTCAGGGTTTGAATTTCCCAAAGCATGGCGCGGTTCCGATAGTATTCTTCGCATACCGGCAGCGGGGAGACCAGCAGCCCTTTCTCGCCGTCCGGACGCAAACGGGCATCCGTTTCGAAGATGGCGCCATGCTCGGTCTTGGCGGAGAGCAAATCCATAATTTGCGCCGCCAGCACGCCCAGCGCGCGCGCGTTTTTCGATTGGGCGCCGGAGACAAAGAGCAAATCCAAATCCGAGCCGTAGGTCAGCTCTTCCCCGCCCAGCTTACCCAATCCGATGATGGCGAACGGCGCTTTTTTCAACCGGTGGCGCCGGAGCACCACCTCCAAGGCGTATTGCAGGCAAGCGTCCGCCAGCGCGGTAAGCTCCCGGATGTTCTGCTCGAAATCCGTCAATCCCAAAATGCTACGCAAGCCCAGCCGCAGGAATTCCGCCTGATAATAGCGCCGCATCCACTGGTGCTGGTCCGCATCCGCCAGCCCGTAGCGCAAATCCCGCAACGTTTCCTCCGCGGACTTCACCCGCCGCAAACGCCCGCTCAACTCCAGGTCGTCCACCAACTCCGGCGAGCGCACGGCGATTTCAGCGAGAAACTCCGAGCGATCGAAGAGCAAAATCAGCAGCTCGAACAAGGAATGGTTCGCCGTCCACAGCTCGAACAAAGTGGCGCGCGCGCCGTAAGCCGAGATATAACTGTCCAACCGCGCCAACACGCGATCAGGATCGGACAACACCCGCGCGCGCGCAGCCTCTCCGTCGGGCGAATCCAGATCCGCGGCGGGCGCCGCCTTGCCCTTGACCGGGCAGCGCGCGAAAATCTTGGGCAGTAATTCCCGGGCCAATTCCACCGTGTGGGGCGACACGTGAATGTAACCGGGGCCATGAACAAATTCATAGAGCAACCGCCAGGCCTGGGCGGGATCGCTAAAGGAATGCCCTGCCAGCCAGCTAAGCCAGGCCTCCTTGTCCTGCTCGAAATCCCCCGGCAGGCCGTCCGCCGCGGGCGACGCCTCGGTCCCCAGCACCTGGTCGTACACTTGGCGCACTTGACGACTGTGCGCGCGCCAGGCGGCCTCGAAGGCGGCCACCGTGTCAAAACCCATCAACCGCGCCAACCGCGCGCGCGCGGCGGCGTCTTCCGGCACGGTGTGCGTTTGCCGGTCCGCCTCCATCTGCAACCGATGTTCCACATCGCGCAGAAACACATAAGCCGCCGCCAAGCCGCGCGCCTCCCCCGGCTCCAAAAAACGGTATTGGACGAGCTTCTCCAGGACTTCCAAGGTTTGGCCGCCCTGCAAAAAAGGCGTCTTGCCGGCGTGAATCACTTGCAGCGTCTGGGCGATGAACTCGATTTCACGAATACCGCCGCGCCCCAGTTTCACATTGCGGTCCAGCTCGCCGCTTTTGATCACCTCGGCCTCGATCCGCCGTTTCATGGCCGCCACCTCGCGGAACACCCGCTCCCCCAGCGAACGGGGAAAGCGGAACGGCTGCGCCATTTCCAGAAATTCGCCCGCCAGGTTTACATCCCCGGCGACGCCGCGCGCCTTGATCAACATCATGCGCTCCCACGTTTGGCCCCATTGCCAATAATAATTCTCATAACTGCCCAGGGAACGCGCCAGCGGGCCCGCGTTGCCCTCGGGCCGCAGCCGCAGATCGATCCGGAATAGCCGTCCTTCGGGCGCCATGCGTCCCACCTCGGCCATGAACGCCTCGGCGAAGCGCGTGAAAAACTGATGATTCGTCAGCCCTGTGCCACCGGCCTCCCGCGCGGCGGGCGGGCGACGGAATAAAAAACCCTCCTCCTCGTAGACGAAAATCACGTCGACGTCCGAACTGTAATTCAATTCCTGCCCCCCCAGCTTGCCCAAACCCATCACGCAAAAAGGCGTCGGCCGCCAGTGCCCCTCGGCATCGCGATGCCAGGGCGTTCCCCAACGTTCCGTCAATTGCGCGAACAACGTCCGCCACACCCACTCCAGGCACACGTCGGCCACATTGGAAATTTCCCCGATGATCTCCGGGGTATTGCCGAGGCGGGCAAGGTCGCGGGCGGCGATGCGGATCATTTCCTGTTGCTTGAACTGGCGCAGGTAACGCAGCGTGCCGGCGTAATCCTTGGCCGCCAACAGTCGTCCCAGTTCCGGCTCGATCTCGCGCAGCAAACCCTGCTTCTGTCGCGGATGCGCCAAATACTCAGGCTCGGACCAGGGCAGAGCCAGCCACTCCGGATGCTGGGCCAGCGTCTCGGCGGCGGCTTGAGAACCCGCCACCAGGGAGCTGATCACGCGCGCTTTTTGCGGCGACGCGGCGGTTAAAAAAGAAGCGGCTGAAGTAGCTTCCAGCCTTGCTAAAAACGCCTTCACCCGGGCCGGCTCCGCGGAGGAAGAAATGACCTGAGACCATTCGTTTTTTTGCATTCAGGATTTTACCATAATACCGGTCGGCGCAACAGAATTTTGTGCGCTCCAACCCGTTCCGGCAACCCCGCTCCAACCCGCATAACCCGAATAATCCCCTTATAAACAAAGGCTAAAACCAACAACCGGCGGCCCTGAATATTTTTTCGCAGCCGACTCGGAGGGCCGAAACCGACGCGGCCCGCATTCTCTTAAACCGCTTTTTCGCGCGCCGGTCCCCGCGCGGCCGCCAGACCGTCGGCGAGCTCAAAAAATCTTCGCGTTTAGCGGATACGCCGCTTCTCCACACCGCCAGCCTCGCGCTCGAAAACCTTGATTCCATTGGGGTTTTGCCTCGCAGTCTCGCGTTTTGCGCCAAAACAAATGGCGCGCGCCCAGTAAAAACGGGCCGTTTTCCTCGGCTTTCGCGAATAATCCCATCCGCGTTTTTTAACCGCGCCATCACCCCCGCTAAGGTTGGTTCAAAAAAAGCGCGGCGAAAATGGCTCGCTTAATGAAGCGCTTTAAAAAACCGAAACGTATGCGCTCCCATAATGCGTGAAGCAACCGATCGCGACCTCGGTCATCGTTTCTAATCATCCCGTTTTGGGGTCCGCCGCCAGCTCGCCGCGACCTGGACCGGCAAAGATACCGGCCAGCAATAGACGGAGCCATAGGGAAAAAATTCAAACGGAACGGCGGCACGCTTAACGTCTTTCCGCCATTCCGCGCGACCACGCCTGGGGCGATTATTTTCCGGCGCGCGCGGCGCCTCAAAAAAAGGCGCTAAAAAACTTCAGAAAAGTTTGACATTCCCCCGGCGATTCTTAAAGTAACGGCGTTTCGGCTGGGGTCGTAGCTCAGTTGGTAGAGCACCACAATGGCATTGTGGGGGTCGCAGGTTCGAACCCTGTCGGCTCCACCACTTCTTTAAGTGGCGGAAATAGCTGAAAACAAGCGGTTCTTCCCGGCGCGTGGAGCGCCTCTCAAAGCTTCCTCAAAGGGGTCCGTCAGAGCTAAATCGCTGGCGGTCCGAGCTTTCTCGTCATCGCTCCTCCGGGGCCACTTTCATCGTCCGAGCAGCGCGCTCAATCCCGGTCGTTGGCGGCCTCGATTAGAACCGAATCGAAGGGCGAATTTGACAAGCGCGAAAAATCATGGTTGAGATAGGTAAATATGCCGCTCTCAAACGATCAAGTCGAAACGGTCTACAAGTTGTATGATGCGCTAATGGAGTTTACCAACGAACACCTCCACCCGGCAGGTACTCCCCAATCCGCGTCCGCCTATGCCTCGCTCGGCCTCGAAAAACAAACCGAAATAGCGCGGGCGTTTGTAAACCGGCTCGATTTGATCGACGCCTTCATCGCCGCCAACCCCCGCGAATTTTCGCCGCGCGAGCTGGAGATCGTATCCTCCTGGCGCCATCTGGTGTCCGGTCGCTTCATCGCCCTGAGACAACTCAAGCAGCACCTGATCCTGCTCGCGTGCGACGGGAGCCAGACCGTATATGGGGTCCTGGGGTTGAGCAAACCGATGGCGCAAGTAATCCCTCAGCGGCTGCCAGCGATGATCGAGACGGTCTTGCTCCCGTTTCAAGGCCAGCTCGTTTATAACGGCACGATCGGGGTGGTCAACGCCACCTTCGGCCCCGGCGCCCGGCGCGCCTTCGAAGATCAGTATCGAGCGGCCAAGGCGAGTCAAGCCGTGGTGGTTTCGCTGCCGAACGTGAAAACCGCCCGTCCAGCGGCCGCGCCCGCGCCGCGCGGCAACCAAAGCCCTCGGAAACCGGTTCCCGATAGTAGCCAAGTGCTGCAACAGCTCAATAGCCTGATCGATGGCTTTTGCCAAGCCTCGCTCAACGAGGAATACGCGGAGCTCTGCCGGAAATTGGCTAAAAAACTGGCGGCCCAGCGGCCTTCGCCCTTGCTCCAAGGCAAGTTGGAAACCTGGGCTTGCGGCATTATCCGAACCATCGGCTGGGTCAATTTTCTCGACGACCGCTCTCAGTCGCCACACCTGAAGCTGCCCGCGATCGATCGCGCTTTCGGCGTCGCGGAAAGCACCGGCCAAGGCAAGGCGAAGTTAATCCGCCAAAAACTCAAAATCCACCAATTCGACCACCGGTGGATATTACCGAGCCGATGGGAAAGTACCCTCATGATCTGGACCTTGCAGGACAGTAACGGATATATGATCGACATCCGGCAAGCGTCCGTCGCGACGCAACGCGCCGCGTTCAAGCAAGGCCTGATCCCCTACGTCCCGGCGGATCGCGCGGCCGCCCACGCGCAAGCACTGATTGCGGCCACGCCATCGCGCCGTCTCTTTCAATTCAAAATCACGCTCCGCGACACCGACCCGGCGATCTGGCGGCGGATTCAAGTCTTCGACGACACCCTCGACAAGCTTCACGAACACATTCAACTTGCCATGGGCTGGACTAACTCGCACTTGCATGAGTTTATGATCGAAGGGCGACGTTGCGGGGACCCCGAATTGCTCGATGACGACGTGGAGCCATTCGTGGGACTCGATAGCACTCAAACTCCGATCAGCGCGGCGCTGCCGGCGGAGGGTGCTCCGTTTACTTTCGTCTACCATTATGATTTCGGCGACAGTTGGTTGCACGACATGCTCTGGGAAGGTTGTCCCTCGCCGCAGCCCGGAGTGGTCTATCCCCAATGTCTGGAAGGCGAACGCGCCTGCCCCCCCGAGGACGTCGGCGGTCCCGAAGGATTCAGACATTACCTGGAGACGATCTCCAACCCGAACCACGAGGAATACCAGGCCATGCTGGACTGGCGAGAACCGTATAATCCAAACGCCTTCACCACGCGCCTGGCCACTCACCTCATGCAAGAAGGTTCGCCCAACTGGCGGAAAATGACCTAAAATCCGCCCGCCGGCCCGAAAACCATAGCCGGCTGGCAACGGTTGAAAGCGACGAATGACAATCCGGTGGTTAGGCGCTGGGGGAGCGGTTTTACGCTAACCGCGACGCGACGCGCGCGCAAGGTTGGAGGACGAGGGGCGGTGGCAAAAATCCGCCAACTCGGTTAAACCCGACCGCCTGACACTTTCGATTGCCAGAGTGGACCATTGGACCTAATCTGTTTTCCATCACCCGCGGATAAACGGCACCATGCGAAATCTACACTTATTCAAAAAACTCCTCGCCACCGGCTGCCTGGCTGGTTGCCTGTGGCTGGGCGCCATGCCTGGGCGCGCCAGTTTAGCCTCCAACTTTCGCCAACCGCCGCCGGAAGCGCGCCCCTGGGTTTATTGGTTTTGGTTGAACGGCAATATTTCCAGCAACGGCATCACCGCCGACCTCGAAGCCATGCAACAAGCGGGCATTGGCGGGGTGTTGATCATGGAGGTGAACCAAGGAGCGCCGGTGGGACCGGTGGATTTCATGAGCCCGCGCTGGCGGAATTTATTCAAACATGTTCACACGGAAGCCCGGCGTTTGGGCCTGGCCGTGAATATGAACAACGACGCCGGCTGGAACGGAAGCGGGGGGCCGTGGATCAAACCCGAGCAAGCCATGCAAGAGATCGTTTGGAGCGAAACCTCCGTCGATGGCCCGACCTCGTTCGCGGGGCAATTGCCGGAGCCCGCCCAACGGAACGGTTATTACCGGGACGTCGCCGTTTTGGCGTTTCCCGCCACCGGTGATTACCGAATCCCAAACATCGAAACCAAAGGCTCGTTTCAGAACCGGGGGCTCCATCAACCCAGCAAAGGGGATTACGATCCCGCCAAGGTGATCGAACCGGAGACCATGGAAAACCTCGCCGGTAAAATGGACGCCCACGGGAAGCTGACCTGGCAAGCGCCGCCGGGCCGCTGGACGGTGCTTCGGATCGGCCATACCTGCACGGGATCGGAGAACGCCCCGGCGCCCGCCACCGGACAGGGATTGGAATGCGACAAGCTAAGCGCGGACGGCATCCAGGCGAATTTTTCAAACCTGATGCAAAAACTGGCCGCCGATAATCGGCTCCAGCCGGGCAACGCGCGCTCCGGTCTGGTGGCCACGCACATCGACAGCTGGGAAAATGGCGCACAGAACTGGACGCCCCAGATGCGCGAGGAGTTCGCAAAACGGCGCGGCTATGATTTGACGCCTTATCTCCCGGTCTTGACTGGGCGCGTGGTCGAAAGCCTGGAGGTGTCGGAGCGTTTTCTTTGGGATTTGCGCCAGACCATTTCCGAATTGGTCATCGATCGTTACGCCGGACAAATGCATCGCTTAGCCAACGCCGCCGGCCTGCGTTTCACGGTGGAAGCTTACGGCGGCCCGTGCGACGCCATTCCCTACGCCGGGCGCTCGGACGAGCCGATGGGCGAGTTTTGGACTCCGGATAATACTTCCATCGAAACGTGCCGGGGCATGGCGTCGGCCGGTCATGTCTATGGGAAGCGGATCATCGGCGCCGAGGCGTTTACCTCGGGCGAACAGGAGCGATGGCTGGAGCATCCCGCCACGCTGAAACCGCACGGGGACCTCGCGTTTTGCGAGGGCATCAATCGCTTCGTTTTCCACCGCTACGCGCTCCAGCCTTGGGCCGAAGAGCGCGTTCCCGGCATGACCATGGGGCCCTGGGGACAGCACTACGAGCGCACCCAAACTTGGTGGGCATGGACGCCGGCCTGGCACGAATACTTGGCGCGCTGCCAGTATTTGCTCCGGCAAGGTTTATTTGTCGCGGACATTTGCTACGTGCAGCCCGAAGCGCCCCCCCAAGGCCTCGGGGATCATCCGCGCGAGGGTTATAACTGGGATGAATGCACGGCTGAAGCGGTGCTCACGCGCATGACCTGCAAAAACGGGCTCCTCACCCTGCCCGATGGCATGAGCTACCGGCTGCTGGTATTGCCGCCCTCCAAAACCATGACTCCCGGGCTGTTGCGCAAGGCGCAAGATTTGGTAGCCGCGGGCGCCACCGTGCTGGGGCCGAAACCAACGACTTCCCCCAGCTTGAGCGGCTTTCCCGATTGCGACGATGAAGTTCAAAGGCTGGCGGCCCAGTTGTGGGGGCAGCGCGACGCGCAAACGGAACACCGCTTCGGCAAAGGACGGGTGATCCGCAGCGGTACGCCGGAAAAACTGCTCTCAGCCGCGAACCTTCCGCCCGATTTTTCCAGTTCCCAACCCCTTCGCTTTATCCATCGCCGGGCGGACCAAACGGATATTTACTTCGTCGCCAATTTGCAGCCCTGGGAATTCTCCGCCGTGTGCGGTTTTCGGGTGACCGGCAAAACGCCCGAGCTATGGTGGCCCCACAACGGCCGGATCGAACGCGCGGCCGTGTGGGAAGAAACGGCGGGCGTAACCCGAGTCGCCATCCCCTTCGATCCGTGCGGTTCGGTGTTTGTCGTTTTCCAAGAGCCAACGCTTAAGGCCGGCGCACTCCAATCCGTGAAGCGAAACGGCAAAGAAATCTTGTCCGCCAAACTCCAGCCGCCAGCCCGAATCGTGATTCACCAAGCCCGGTATGGGGTATTGAACGATCCCGGGAGCACCCGCGACGCGCGCGAGCAAGTGCGGCAGAAAGTGGATTCGGGCGAGGTTAGTTTTCCCGTGAACACCCTGGCTGAAACCGGCGATCCGGCTCCTATGACGATAAAAACCCTCGCGGTCGATTATGAAATCGAAGGCCGCCTGTTCCACGTGGAAGGGCCCGACACCAGCTCGATTGAATTGAGCCGCGAGGCCGTCCGCGCGGAGGTGGAAAAAGCCCGGTACGGCGTGCTGGACGATCCGCAACGAACCCGCGATGTGCGCGCCAAAATCCAAACCTTGCTGGACGCCGGCCACACGCATTTCAAGGTGGCCACGATGGCGGACGGCGACGATCCCGCGTTTCTGGTGGTTAAAACCCTGGAGGTGGATTATGTCCTCGATGGCCAGCGCCACCACCTCACCGGGCAGGACCCCGACAAGGTGTATTTCTCACCTCAGGCTAAACCCGAAAAACCCGTCGCCGCCGTAAACCTCGACGCTCGCGGACGGACGGTTTTAGCCGTCACGGAGCCCGGTGAATATGAGTGGGCCGAGACCTCTGGAAAGACGGACCACGCCCGCATTTCGGCCATTCCCCAGCCCTATGAACTCACCGGCCCGTGGCGAGTCCGATTTCAAGCGCGGCGGGGCGCGCCGAGTGAAGCGGTCTTCGACAATCTGATATCCTGGAGTCGGCATCCCGACCCGGGCATTAGGTATTTCTCGGGCGAAGCCACCTACCAAAAGGACTTCATGCTGCCGGAAGAAATGCGGGCCCAGGATCTGCGCGTCTGGCTGGACCTCGGCAATGTCCAAGTCGTCGCCGAAGTTCAACTCAACGGCAAAACCATCGCCACGCTCTGGAAACCGCCGTATGAAGCGGATCTCACGGGCCGGGTGAAACCGGGCAAAAACCAATTGCGCATCCGGACCGCCAATTTGTGGCCTAACCGAATGCTGGGCGATGAATGTTTGCCGGAAGATAGCGAGCGCCGGGCCGAAGGTACTTTGAAACAATGGCCGTCCTGGCTGTTGGCTGGCAAGCCCAGCCCCACCGGGCGGTTCACCTTTACTTCTTGGAGACTATGGAAAAAAGAGGAGCCCCTGCTGGAATCCGGCCTCCTTGGGCCAGTTAAAATCCGCGCGGCCAAAACCCTGAATCTCCAAACGCGCTGAAGTGTCAGGAGTGGGCGGCTTGGGAGCGCGCGACGATCTTTTGCAGGAAGATGAGCGTAACCTGATCCGACAAGCGCTCTTCGCGGCAGGGCGCGTAGCCCAGGTGCTGGTAAATGGCCAAGTTACGCGCGCTCCTATGGCCGGTGAATAACTCGAAACGCCGCGCCTCGGGAAACTGCCGCTCGGCTTCGCGCACTAGCTGGCCGCCAATGCCGCAGCCCTGGAAATCGGGATGCACGATGAGCCGCCCCAGCAAACACGCGCCATGGCCGACCTGGACGCGCACCGAGCCCACGAGTTGAGTCGGCTGGCCCCCAATGGCCTTGAGGATTCGTTGTCGGCCAAATTCAGCCCGCAGCCCTGCCAGAGATTCCAGCAATGGAGGGATGTTCCAATCCTGGTAAAGCTCGGCCTCTCCTTGATAGGCCAGGCGCTGAAGCCTCAGGATAGCTTCCGCATCCGCTGGTTCGGCCAGGGTGATAAGCGGATGGACTCGATCCCGTTGATTGGTTGCGAACATGCTCTGGCTAAACAAAATCCGTTCTCGGCCTCACCCTATCAAGGAGGCGGCGCGGCGGCGGGTGCGTTGGTCATCACTTCGTCAAGCCGAACCTTGGGAGCCGCGTTTCCCGGCAGGGTCACTTTGGCTTCGAGCGCGTTGGTGCCCACAGCCTTGGCTTGTTTAGCGGCCAGGTTTTTGGTGAGATGGCTTTTGAGAACTTGGTAAACGTTATTGGTAACCTGGGCTAGATGGTTGCTGGCGGAATCAAAACGGCTCAGCTGGATTTCAATGCGGGCCTGATGAACGTAGACGCCTTCGCGTTGGAGCTGGTCGCCGGCCAGTTGGAGCACGTCGTTCCAAGCGGCCAGAGCCTCTTCATATCGGGGAGGCTTGATGCCGTAATAAGTTTGCGCCCACTCTTGGGCGAGCACAAAATCCTTGGGCGCGAGCTTCATCGCCTGGCGGTACAAATCGAGCGCTTTTTGAAAAACCCGCGCCTCATCAAGCTGGTAGTATTCCTGGGCATCCGCACGAAACAAAAACACGATGACCGCCAGGTTTTGATAGTACAGGGCTTGATCCGGCCGGAGTTCAATGGCTTTTTCGCAACAATGAAAGGCGTTGGTGACGGGGCCCCGGTGCCCGTAGTAATTGGCCAAGTTGTTCCAAACCGCCGGGTCTTTGGGGTCGGCATCGCGGGCTTTTTCCCATTGGACGACCGCCTCGGCTTCGAGTCCCAAGTCATTGAGCATGCAGGCATAAGCGTTGCGCGCCCGGGCATGTTCGGAATGCCGCAACAAGAAATCCTCGTAAGCCTTGCGCACGGATTCAAAACGTTGCTCAATGCGCAGATTCAAAGCGGCCTTCTCCGTGCCCGCGCCTTTTTCGTCGAAGGCTTGGTTTTCCTTAATCCAAACATCGACCTCCGCTTGCGCTTTATCATCCTGGGCTAGAATGGCTTGAAACTCCTTTTCAATTGGATCGTCGAGGTTCGCGACGGGTTTTCCCACCGCGTTCCTAGCGGCGGGAGGATTCGTCGAAGCCGCGTGCGCGGCGACTAGCCAAAGGCAAGTCAGAGCGATAAAAATGCGATTCACTAACTCCAGATATATCATGTCTTTGGGAACGGCACAATAGGGCGAAATAGGGTTATTTTCTCGCAAAATTTGACAAGGGGTGTAAAGTGACCACGTATGAGAAGCTGCTCTAATCTTGTGGCGCCACAGGAGGGAATTCCCAAACTGTTAATCTCGAGTAAAACGCTTCGCGGGCCTGGCGCCGTCCGCGGTTTTACGCTCATCGAACTGCTGGTAGTCATCGCCATCATCGCCATTTTGGCGGGGATGCTATTGCCAGCCTTGGCCAAAGCAAAAACGAAGGCTCAAGGTATATACTGTGTCAACAACCTCAAACAGTTACAACTGGGGTGGCATTTGTACACCATGGACTACTCGGAATGCCTTCCCGGGGTCATGGGGGGGGACACCGCCGGATCGACAAATTGGGTTTCTGGTTGGTTGGATTTCAATACCAACAACAAAGATAACACCAACTTGCTCTATTTGATCGACCAAAACTTCTCGCAAATCGGGCCCTATGTCAAAGTTCCCGGCGTGTACCGCTGTCCGGCCGACAAAAGCATGGCCAAGTTCGCCAATGCAACCCTGCCGCGAGTACGCAGCGTCTCAGCCAATTGCTGGATGAATTATCTCGGCGGCGTAGATATTGGCCAAAACAAATATACGATTTTCAAGAAAACCACTCAAATCAACAACCCATCTCCCAGCATGGCTTGGGTTTACCTTGATGAACGGGAGGACAGCATTAATGACGGACTCTTCCAGACCGATTTGATTAAACGGGGCGCCAGCGCGGAGATGATTGATTTCCCGGCCAGCTACCACAATGGGGCCGCTGGTTTCTCCTTCGCCGATGGTCACGCCGAAATTAAAAAGTGGCTGGATGCCCGAACCATGCCCGCCCTATCGAAGGGAGGGCCAATGAAAACCAGCGTTACCATGCCTAACAATCCCGATGTAGCCTGGATTCAGGAACGCAGCAGCGGATTAATTAAGTAGCGCCACTAATATTAGAACCTAAATCAGAGGGCGCTTTCTCATAAGCTCTAATATAAGATAATCTTAATGTTTTAGCCGCCCGGACCAGCAATAATGATGGTCCGGGCTTTTTTGCGCCCAAATGGGTTAAAAGTTTATAAGCTCCCATTCGAACTCCGCGTTTCCAACACCCGGTAAAGCCCGGCGAAATCGCCGGGGTAATAAAATTCAGGGAACGCTAAACGGACGCGGCGGCTTGAGGGTTTGACATCGAAACCGGGGCTCCATAGGATTCAATCATAGAACTCAAAATTCAACTTTAACCCATATTTTTGTGCAATCATCAGGGCACCAAACAGTTCCATCCAAACCAGGCGTCTTCCAAGACGTTACTTTCTATCATTGGCTGGTGGTCATCATCGCCTCCTGTGGCTGGCTCTTCGATTGCATGGACCAGCGACTTTTTACGCTCGCCAAAGAATCCGCCCTCAAAGAGTTGCTCGGCAGCGACGCGGCGGCCCAGGCTGCCCTGGGCAAATATCTGAATTACGCGGTGGCGGCCATGATGGTCGGCTGGGGCACCGGGGGCATTATTTTCGGCATGCTCAGCGACAAATGGGGCCGGGTGAAAACCATGGTGATGACACTTTTGATTTACTCCGGATTCACCGGCCTATCCGGGTTCGCGCACGGCTGGGTGGAATTTACCACCTACCGATTCCTCGTCGGTCTGGGTGTGGGGGGCATGTTCGGCGCGGCGACAACCCTGGTGGCGGAGAGCGTTCCGGGCGGGTTTCGCGCCATGGCGCTGGGGTCCCTGCAAGCCCTTTCCGCGTTGGGGAACATCACCGGCACCTACGTGAGCATGCACATTCAGCCCGGAGCCGAGGTGTCGGCGATTTTCAGTTTTCTCCCGGCCGGTTTTGCGGGTTGGCGGGTGTTATTCTTTGTGGGTATCCTGCCCTCGTTACTGGTGGCGCCCATCATGTTTTGCTTGCGCGAGCCGGATAAATGGCGGGCCGCCAAAGCGGAAGCGGCGGCCAGTGGCGCGGCCCAATCCTCCGTCGGCTCCATCATGGATTTACTCCGCCATCCGCGCTGGCGGAAAAACACTTTGGTGGGCATGGGCCTGGGAGTAGCCGGTATGGTGGGCTTGTGGGGTATCGGCTTCTTTTCCCCGGAGCTAGTGACATCAGCCCTCAAAAACACGCCCTTTATGGAAAGCGACGTCTTGGCGCCACCCGCGTTGGTCACCGCGTTGCGCGCCAGCACCAACAGCGCCGTCACGCACCTCAAACAACGCCTTTCCCCCACCCTGCAACAGCGCGTGGAAGCGGCTAGCGAACCTATCCCCGCCACCCTGGCGCTCGATGTCGTCTCCGAATTCAATAATTTGATCGTAGGCGACAACCTTTATAACCCCGAGGCGTTCAAAACGGTGCCCTTGAAGAAAAACACCCTGAACCTCATAGCCAAGCTGGAAAAGCTACCCGACCGCGGCGATCTCTCCTTCCTCAACCGCCAACTGATCGAACAAACCTTCCCCGGCGCTCTCGCCCCGATCCAGCAGTATATCGACAAAGTGCGGAGCCGGGGGATTTTGATCCAAGACATCGGTTCGCTCACCGGCATGATCTGCTTTACTTTTGTGGCTTCGTACCTAAACCGCCGCAAAGCCTTCCTGGGGGCGTTCATCGCCTGCCTGGCCGTCACGGCCTACGTGTTCTCTTCCCTCAAGACCGAGAGCGACACTTATTGGATGCTGCCCATGATGGGCTTCGCGCAACTGGCCTTGTTTGCGGGCTACTCCATTTACTTCCCCGAGCTGTATCCCACCCGTTTGCGCGGCACGGGCGTCGGCCTATGCTATAACGCGGTGAGATTTTTGACGGTGCCTTTCAACTTGCTCATGGGCCAGTTGAGCGGCTGGCTATCCTTCCGCACCGCCGCCATGATCATGTCCGGCATTTACGTGTTGGGCATTATCGCTTTGTACTGGGCGCCGGAAACCAAAGACAAACCGCTGCCGGAAGATTAGTCCACCGCTCAACGAGCGGATAGTCGGGCGTCTGAAACCGGGTACCCGGGAGCCCTATTTCCGTTCGATTCCTAATCACCTCGTAAGCGTTTCGCCCAGGGAACGAGCATCCGTTTGCGCAAGAGCGCCATCCGCCATAGGCCTTGCGCGAAAACAGTCTCCCGTTTTTACATTTTCTTTATGTTTGACACTATGGTTTGTTTATATCACTATTTTTTTAATAAAAAGCGAGGTTAACCGTCGCACCCATTCCCTGTCCGCACTATGCCCTGATGTTATCTTGTGCTAAAGTCCTTGAAGCTCAAAACACGTTGTGAACAGATCAAGTTTCAGGAAGCCGGACCGTCAAATAGTTGGGTCCGAGGCTCCGCCTCGCTAGAGATTGTCCCCAAAACGACACTTTCCTGAAATGGGCCCAGCGCCTAAGTGGCAGTTCCGGCGCGGGAGGAAAGCTATTCACATTTCTCCGTCGAAATATTCCTTAACCCTCGTTTTGGGCCAGCCTGCGAAAAGGTGCGAGAAAATACGCCTCCAAGTCCAGGGCCTCCGCCAAGCCCAACTGCTTGAGCCCGTTCACCGCACCTTGAAGCAAGGCATCAATCACCAGGGGCAGTTGCTCTGCTGGGAACCAGTCGCCACATCGCTGGAGATCGCTTTTGAAGGGCGCGCGCATTTGATCGAGCGCATCGATCCCGCAAAACCATTGTTAGAGCGGATTGCCCTCCAACTGCCAGCTGAACCGGCCGAAGCCCTCCTGCGAGAGCACCGCCAAAACCATGCACCATAGGAGCCCGGCAAGACCGGTCCCGGAATTTGCCTTGCTGCTTCGCGGACATTACTTTTTAGGGTCCGCGCAACCAGCCGACGAGGGATCGGGTGACGAAGTCCTACTCTATGCACGGCCGCGCAACAGGGAGTTGATTTGTTCCATACGCGCGCGCAAGGTGAGGTATTCGACAAGGCCGACAATGGTGGGTAATCCTAGGCGTAACTCCTGGGTGAAGGGAATGATCTGGCAAGAAATGGAGCTATGAAAATATAATTTCAAAAGAAACAATCTATAATTAGCAATACGTGAGATAAAGGACTAGTCTCTTCCCTTTGCGTTTGCAGGCGATTCGTTCCAAGTGCCATATTTCTCAACTTTATGCGGTCTTCCCGCCGGCGTTGGCGACCGCGATCAGTCTAGAAGCCGACGAAGCGGACTAATGTGAGTTGCTCGACCATGGGGAACTGTATCTAGTGCGCCCAGACCCCGGCCCCAATCACCCAGTCCCGGGTCAGCCGGGAGTCGGTAAATCCCGTCATAAGACCCCAATTTTACGCTTAACCGCGAAATCCGACCCTATTGCCAGCGCCGTATTGTTCTTCGCTTTCAAGGGGCGCCAAGCCATCCCCTGATTAGGAACAAACTCCACTCACGCATTATTCTTTTATAATTAGTTTTATAACTAATTGATCGGCACGATTAATTCAGGCCCAACATCCCGCAACGTAACCGCGTCTAATTGATCAATAAGATCCACAGACTCTATCTGGTAACGGGATTTTAAACGACTCGTAAATATACGACGGAGAGCTTCTGGAAGTCCTTTGTACTCTTCTAAAGTAGAAACCAAAGCCAACTGATGTATACGCTCAACATCAGATATTAATGTACTGTTTGTTATTTGTGTTACTAGATTAGTCGACACGTTTGATAAATCCTTTTTCTGTTCCTCAACCCAGTCGGCTATCTGCGTACGCTCACCAACATAAACGCACACATCTTTGAAAAGATCATCCGTCAACACATCTCGATCCAAATGCGCTTGTAGAATTTCCAAAACATTACTATAGCCTATCCCAGCCCCGGAAAAGCATAACTGATAATGTTTCTTAAAGCGCTCCTCCAATTTTATTTTCCTACTATCTAATGGAGGGGCCGCATTTTGAGGACGCGCACCCCCGTTTGAGTGCCCAGACATTCGTTCCGACAAAATACCGCGAATAGTTATATTTGTTGGATGCTCCACGCTTTTACTTGTTAACTTAACACGCGCAGAGTCAACAAGGCACATGACTAGAGCTGTAATAGCTATACATATACTAAATGGATATACGATCACTCTCATTTATTTTTCCTCCATCACATTATCCATATACCCATTACTTAAAAGCTCGGCGTCAGTCAGTTTTTTAAGATTATACATCACATTGCTGCAAGTTGCATCGCTCATTTTAAGATCTAATTGACCAGTGACTAACGCGGCATAATTATAATCATCCACAAACAACTTCCTTTGCAAACCATGCAATATGTTAGACCCCAGGCTGGCAGCGGATGAAAACCGACGCTTCTCAATTTCAATATGTCCAGCCGTTCTAATCGCCTGTTTTAAATACCCGAATGATTCAGGTGGAATATTCGCGGCCGCGAGGCCAAGAATTTCGATATCCGCATCTTTAACCCGCGCCTTGCGAGTAAAGATTTCAGCGGTTCTTGGCGCCAACATAACATCCACACTCTTCGCATTCCCCATTGTCTCACCCTGAGCAACAACGGATTTTTCCGAAAGGTGTCGATGCGTACTATTATAATACAACACTACTATAACAAGTATTAGTATAAATATACTATATATTGATTTCCATTTCATTTTAATAGAGCAACGACATGCAATTATGTTACATAGTTACTTTTGTATCACATATAATTTATATCAGCATGCATTCCAAGGCCAACACCAGCACCGGAAGGGCCGCGCTTAGTCATAACTCACCCATTCAAAACACATCGTGACATATCCCGTCGCGGGAATCCGCACCCCCTTTCGGGCGCGGTGACTGCCGGAGTAATTTCATCACAATCGCTCGTTAACAGTGTGGCGGCACTTTCTATACGCGTCGCGCGGAGTCGCTGACGGAAACGCGCCAGTAGTAACCATCGCCGACGCCCATACATTACCCCAAACATTCGACGGTTCAGACAAAACCTCATCACCGTGAGCACAATTGTATTTTAATGGCCTAGCAGAATCAAGGAATATTTTTTAGTGATCAGTTTGCCATCTAGTACTATCCCAATTTGATGTTGTATACGCATACATCCCAGTTATCATATCCATTTGGTACTATTTCCTAGTTCCATAATATGTACGTCTATACGTCATCGTAATGGTTTTCGACTACGCTTTAATGGCATACACAGGGGTAATGGCCGTACCGCCAAGGACGCTATTGCATAACGTATATACAGTGCCAATAGCGTTTGCAACATCCGCAATACCAACCTGAATATTTTATACAGTATACACAATATATATACAAAACGATATTAATATAATAGAACGCACACTTGGCTAATACGCAACCATTCTTAACAATAATATGAATCGTATTAGTATGCTTTTATTGTATACCACGTTTAACACCTATTATATCATTCTAATAGCGCAAGCAAATAATATTTTTTGACAGCTTTACCTCTTAGCTGAGCGCCTTTTTTGAAACAAGTTTATCCCAAGGCCACGGCCTCAAATGGGGCTTGAGGGTTTTTATGAGAGCTTTGAGCTCTTAATCCATTTGCGACGCATGAAAGCAACGAGCGGCCTGCCCTATCGACGGTCAAGGCGCCTCGCGGTGGTTCGCATAGACAAGACTTTAGTTAGCCGGGATTTTCTTGATAGACCTTGTCCGAAAATTCGATATTCCATAGAAATCAGACCTATCGCCGAAGTTGAAGGCGAATCATGACCATTAAACCAGGCTTCAGCGCTGGAGGCGATTCGCTCATAATCGCGCACCTGACGACGGTGCTGCCTGAGCCAGCGGAAAGTGCGTTCGATCACCCAGCTCCATGGCAATGCGGCAAAACCTTGAATATCGCCGGAACGCTTGACGACTTCCACCTCCAGCTTGGGCGCAGATTGCGCACCCATTGCGCAAACTTCGGCCCACTATAACCGCTTGAGCCAGGCAAACGGGCCTAGCGCCTCTTGGAGCAAGGTCTGCGCGCCTAACCTCTCCGCCACCCTGACGGCGGTCACCAACACACTCGGCACCAACCCCAAAGTATCCAGCAGCAAAGGGCGTTGGCGGCCTTTGATCTGCTAACCTGCATCGCACCCTACGGTTTCCGCCAACCCAGCCGATTTGACACTTTGGCTATCCACACCGCCGCCATGATCCTGTCCGGCATTTACGTGTTGGGCATTATCGCTTTGCGCTGGGCGCCGGAAACCAAAGACAAACCGCTACCGGAAGATTAGGCCACCGCTCAACGAGCGGAAAGTCGAGCATCTAAAACCGGACACTCGGGAGCCCTATTTCCGCTCGATTCCCGAACCAGCCCGTATAGCGTTTCACCCAGGAAACGAGCATCCGTTTGCGCAAGAGCGTCATCCGCCACAGGCCTTGCGCAAAATAGCCTCCCACTTTTAACAATACATGGTGCTTGACACTATGGTTTTGTTATATCACTATATTGTTTAGTGAAAAGCGAGGTTAACCGTCCACCTAATCCCTGTCCGCACTATGCCCTGACGTTATCTTACGCTAGGAACACCGCCACCTCGCTTGCGCTTATGCGGCCATCGTCCAGAGGCGCCACGATGAGCCGCCAAACCAACCGTGCGCTTCACAAACCAGACTAACTACCATGCCAAACCCACACGCAACCGCCATCGACAAACTAGCGAGGCGGAGCCTCGGACCCAACTATTTGACGGTCCGGCTTCCTGAAACTGGATCTGTTCACAACGTGTTTTGAGCTTCAAGGACTCTAGACAAAAAGATCTCCCAGCTAATAATAGCCATTCACGAAGCTGAACGGGGAAACAGCAAAGCTCTGAGCGACATTTTGATCCACATCCACAAATCTGGATGGACCACTCCGGCCGAAATGCTCTTCTCCCACAGCCTCGTCGATTCACTGCTGGAGGACGTAAAATTTTTCAATAAACGCGTCGACCAATTTTCAAAAAGCGCTTCCAAAGTCGCGATCCAATAGGCGACACCGCGGCAAATCGAGACTTCAGGCAAACGCCCCGAAGTCAGCGACTGAATTGGCCGCGCGAAGGCAAACACGTTTTCGCCGAGACCAGCGCTTGGCCAACTGGATCGAGCGGGTGTAAAGCTGTATTTCAACTTTTCAGCCAAGACAGTAATCCTTTCGACGGGGTCAATGACTCGCGCCAGGGGGTAGCGAAAACCCGCTAGCCAATCCTATCATCCGCTGATTTCGGGTTATAGAAACAACCGTCTATCCGCGACTCGCGCCTGGGTTCAAGCGGCGCCAGGCGCGCGTAGATAGTCGTGCACTTTCGGCATCCACTCGCTGATCGGGATGTGCTGGGGGCAGCGAGCCTCGCACTCGTGGCAACTTAAACACGATTCCGCGTTCATACCCCGGATGCCATCCCGCAAGAACAGGCGATACCAGGTTCTCGCCCCTTCAAGGTCGTCGTGCAGAAAAGCGTCATTATAAATCTCGAAACAAGTGGGAATGTTGACGTCATTCAGGCATGGCAGACAATAGCCGCACTTGGTGCAAGGAATTTGTATTCGCTGTTGGAAGGCTTGGCGCACCCGCTCGATAAGCGCCCGCCCAGCGGACGTCAGGGAACCAATCTGGGAGCGGTTCGCGGAGTCAAGATTGGCGCGAACTTGGTCAAAATTACTCATGCCGCTCAGCACCACGGAGACTTCGGGTTGATCCCAAAGCCATTGCAAAGCCCAATCGGTGGCCGAACGCCCCTCCCCGACTTCGTCCAGCATCGTTTGAATGGCGGCGGGCAGCCGGGATAACCGCCCGCCCAGCAAAGGTTCCATGATGATCACGGCCAACCCCTTGGCGGCGGCTTTCCGCAACCCAGCCACCCCGGCCTGCCGGTCGATGTCCATATAATTGTATTGGAGTTGGCAAAACTCCCAGCCATCGTAACCGTCCATAATTTCGTCGAACACCGGGCTTTCATCGTGAAAGGAAAACCCCAAATGCGCGATGCGACCGTCCCGCAAGGCCTGCTGCGCCTGCTCTAAAACACCCAGCTTAAGAATGATGTCCCGCCACCAAACGCGGTTCAACCCGTGCAGCAGGTAGAAGTCGATGTGATCCGTCTGGAGCTTTCGCAACTGCTCGTTAAGCAAGCGGTTGAAATCCCCGGTCTCCCGCAACATCCAAGTGGGCGATTTTGTGGCGAGGCGAACCTGGTCGCGATAACCGTCACGCAGAGCGCGCCCCACGAACAGTTCGCTATTGCCGCCATGGTAGGGATAAGCCGTGTCGATATAATTCACGCCCTCGTCGATGGCGTGGCGAACCGCTCGCACGGCCGCGGCTTCATCGATGTTCGGGCCCACCCATTTTTGATCGAGGGTGGGCAACCGCATGCACCCAAAGCCGAGGGCCGAAACTTGCCAATCCAATTTGCCGAATTTGCGGTATTTCATCCTACTCACAATATGGGGTGGCGCCTCAAAAAAACGAGCATAAAACGCCTTTTGATATCACAGGCGCTTCGCTTTTATAAACAACGTTACCCGCGCCTCGCATCCACAACCTTTTCCCTATAAATAAGCCCCGCACATAGGCGTCACCCATCTATGTGACTTGTGAGCTAAGGGGTATCCGCTAACTTGGCGTCATCCTTGATCGCTCGGGCAACGCCCGCTCTCCGTTACGGGAATTAAAACGATCTCATGACTTCGCGAGCGGAGCATGGCATGATCGAACCGTGGGTAAAGGAGCGCTAGCGCGACCTGGGAACAGGCCAATCTATCGCCGTAAACCGGCGTGGGGACATGAGAGTTGTATGAATTTATCGGGAAAAAGCGGACGGTTATGGTTCCTTTTGGCCGCCGTCACAGGCGCCCTATCCGCCCAGGCGGCGTTGATCGATGTCTGGCGGGCTGCGGATCTGGACACCCTCGCCGATGGCGATTTGATCAGCCGTTGGAAAAGCGCCGGTAACCGCACCCTCACCGCCGCCGCCGGCCTGCAACCCACGTTTAAACAGGACGCGACGCCCGCGGGCAGCCCCGCCGTGCGTTTTACGCAGGACTGGCTTAAAATGGCTTCCGGAAGCCCCGCGGGCGGACTCACCAACTTCTCCCTGGCGCTAGTCTTCAAAGCGGACGCCAGCGGCGGCGATTATGATTCGCAATGGTACGGGAAAAGCGGTTTGATCGACGCGGAACAGGGCGGCGTCACCGAAGATTGGGGCCTGGTGATCGACGAGCATGGCCAACTCGGCATGGGCATGGGCAATCCCGACCTTTCCGTTTACCTGAGTGACAGTCCGTCACTCGCGGACGCGAAATATCACGCCGCCGTTTTCACCTGGGGAAACGGGGCGCAAGGCATCTGGTTGGACAACCAGTGGTCGGTCAGTGGCCCGGCCTCCACCCTCGACCGCAACGACGTTGGCCTTTCATTCGGCGGCACGCACACCGGCGCCAACGGGGCCGGACAGCGATTCGCCGGCGATTTGGTCGAAGTCCGGTTTTACGATGCGAAATTAAGCGATCCGGAGGTCGCCGCCGTCATTAAGGAACTGTCCGATACGCACCTCTCGCCAAATCAACCGGTGATCCGCTCCTTTGCAGCCAGCACCAATCAAATCTACCTCGACTCTCCCGTAACCTTGTCGTGGAGCACCACGAACGCCACTTCCCTTTGGATCGAGCCAAACGTCGGAGCCGTCACCGGCCCCATCCGCTCCAGCCAAGCTTTTCCGAGGCCAAGCACCGTCTATCCACTC
>DBTJ01000098.1:18114-25501 GCA_002306985.1 Verrucomicrobia bacterium UBA1319 | reverse complement strand
AAAATCCTGGCCGCAAAACTCCAGCCAATTGCGAGACACTACACTAGTTGACTAGGGAAGGACGGGCTCTTTTTGCGGGTGGCTACCCCCATATATTGTGGCTTTGATCACAAAATCCCTACCCCATATAGTGGCTAAAACTCACAAATCCCCTGATTTACAGGCGGTTTAGCGAGGCGTGCGCCATAATGGCGCATTGTGAATAACTACGATTAGTTGTGGGGTTGTGAATAACTTACCCCTTTATATGGTAGTTTTTCGCTTTACAGGGTTTGGCGGTCACGGTTTGCTGGGCGCGTCATGTACTTGAAGAATCTGACCGCTTTGGGTTTTAAATCGTTTGCGGATAAAACGAGCCTGAATTTTCAGCCCGGCATCACGGCGATCGTGGGGCCGAACGGCTGCGGCAAGTCGAATGTGGCCGATTCCCTGCGCTGGGTGCTGGGCGAGCAATCGGCCAAGGCGCTGCGTGGCGGTGAGATGGCCGACGTTATTTTCAACGGCACCGACCGGCGTAAACCCTACGGCATGGCCGAGGTATCCGTCACCATCGGGGACGTGGATGAGGAACACCTGAAAGCGGCGGGGATCGAGCTTTCGTATAACGAGGTAACGATTACCCGGCGGGTGTTCCGCGACGGTAGCAGCGAGTATTTCATCAATAAAACGCCGTGCCGGCTCAAAGACATCCAGCAGCTCTTCATGGGCACCGGGGTGGGGCGCTCCAGCTACAGCATCATGGCGCAAGGTCACATTACCCAGTTGCTGTCCAGCCGCCCGGATGACCGCCGGATGGTCTTCGAGGAAGCCGCGGGCATCACCCGGTTCAAATCGCAGAAAAAAGACGCCCTGCGCAAACTGGAAAGCACGGATCAAAATT
Organism: Verrucomicrobia bacterium UBA1319; assembly: GCA_002306985.1. Lineage (GTDB taxonomy): Bacteria > Verrucomicrobiota > Verrucomicrobiia > Limisphaerales > UBA1319 > UBA1319. The sequence goes on along the minus strand of DBTJ01000098.1, from coordinate 24,621 downwards.
TATTGCGGATTTCGGACCTGATCCGGGAGGTCAAGCGGCAGATCGGTTCATTGCAGCGCCAGGCGGGCAAGGCGCGCCGGTTCAAGGAATTTCAGCAGGAATTGCAGCATTTGGAAACCCAGCTGGCCCGCCATCAATTCGACCTGCTCAACGCGGAAATCCGCGAGAAACAGGCCCTGGCCGAGAAGTTGCGGATCGAGATGGAAGTGTGCTCCGAGAGTTTGCTCCGCGAGGAAGACCAGATGAAGCAATTGCGGGAGCGCCTGGCGGAGCAGGAGCAAAAGATCAGTCTCACCATGCAAAGTGGCATGGAACTCAAAAACCAGATCGAGCAGCAAGAGAGCAAGGTCCGGTTCAACGAGGAGCGCTTGCTGGAATTGGAGCAGCGCAATGCCAAAGCGTTGGGCGATATCGCCCAGGGTGAAGAGCGGAAACTGGTGGCGCAGCAAGAGTTGGAGGCCACCGGGGTGCGCTTGAACGAATGCACCCTCAAAGTCGAGGAATTGCGCCAAGTGCAAACCCAGAAGCGCGAGGCGTTGCAAGCGGTGGAAAATAGCCTGCGCGCCCGCCAGGAAGCGCTGCGCCAGACGCAATCCGAGGCGTTTAGCCTGGGACAGCAGTTGAGTCGCACCCGCAATGAGATGAACGCCTTGGAAATGCAGAAACAAGGCAACGCCGCGCGGCTCGAAAAGCTGTCCTCGGAGAAAATTCAGCTGGAGGAAGAGCGGCTGAGGCTTGAAAACCGGTTGCGGGAATTCGCCAGCAACGTGGAAGCCGAAAAGGTAAGCGTACAAGCCCGGCGTTTGACGGTGGCCGAAAAGCAGCAACGGCTGAAGGATATTCAGCAGGAGCTGACGGTGGCCACGCGGCAGGCGGATGAATTATTGCGGCAGCAAGCGGGGAGCCGCTCCAGGCTCAACGTGCTGGAGCAGTTGCAGTCCTCGCATGAAGGTTTTAGCGCCGGGGCGCTGGCCGCGTTGAAGCAGTCGCCGCATTTGCTGGGCGCGTTGGTGGATAAAATCCGGGTGCCGGAAAAGTACATCGCCGCCGTCGAGGCCGCCTTGGGACACAATTTGCAGTTGGTGCTGGCCGAGCAACCCGGCGTCGCCGAGCAAGTGTTGGCGGATTTGAAGGCGAATCGCCGGGGCCGCGCGAGCATTGCGCCTTTGGCGCTGTTCAAAGATTTGGCGCCCGCTTTCTCCTTGCCCGAGGCGGCGCCGAAAGCCGCCGGCGTGGAGCCGGTCCAACTGGCCGAGATCCAGCCCGTCGCGGTCCCCGCCGTCGCCGCCGTGCCATCCGTTCCCACGCCCGTTTCGGCGCCCGAGCCGGCGCCCGTCGCGCCGGAAGTTACCCGCGTTACGGAGGCTGAAAGCGCGACTCCGGTTGCCGTCACCGACCCCGTCGTTCCCTCGCAAACGCCGCCTGCCGTCGAACAAACCGAGCTGGCGTTGCAGGCGGAACCCGTGGCTGCCACGCCTCCGTTGGCCGCCGAGCCCGCCGTGATGGCCAGCGAAGTTTCCGCGCCGGTCGCGCCCGCCGCTCCGGTGGTTGAAACCGCGCCCGCTCCGGTGGCCGCTCCGGTGGCCGCCGCAGTCATGCCTGCCTTGGCGGCGCCGGTGGAAACCCCGGCGCCGGTGAAAGCCGGCGCGATTTTGGCTCTGAGCGTCGTGGAAGGCGACGAGGCGGTGCGGCCATTGCTGCAACGGTTGTTGGGCCGCACCTTGATCGTGCCCGAGCTGGCCCAAGCCGCCGCCGTCTGGCGCGAGCATCAGGGCGAATGCGATGTCGTAACGTTGAGCGGCGAGGTGTTGAGCCGGTTTGGCGTGATGACGGGAGGCGCGGGCAGCGGGTCCGACAAGGCCGCCGCGTCGATCCTGGGCCGGAAAAACCAGATTTTAGAATTGCAGGTCCAACTGGCGCAACTGCAAGAGCAGGTGAACGAAGCCAGCCGCAAGAAAGGGGCGTTGCAGGGCGAGCAAAGCGCGTTGCAGGCCAGTTTGCAGGAAGAACAAACCGAGTTGCGCACGCAGGAAGTGGCCATCGCCACGCATCAAGGCGAATTCAAGGCGCTGGAAAACTCGTTGCGGCTCTTGCACCAAAAAGTCGACACCGTGGTGTACGAGATCCAGACCCTTTCGGAGCGGGAGCAGGAAAGCCAGGGGCGTATCCAGGCCTTGGCGGGGCAAGTGGGCGAGCTGCAATTGCGCGAAACCGAATTGCAGGAGCGGCTGGCCGAAGGCAACGCCGAGTTGGAGGATCTGCGGCAGCAGCGCGACGCCGCCAACAATGGTCTGACCGAAAACAAGGTCGCCCTGGCCACCGAGGAGCAGCTGGCCAATTCTCTGGAGCATCAGCAGCGCAACCACGAGCAGCGGTTGCAGGAATTGACGGCCATGGTCGATGCCCGCCGGGGGGAAATCTCCTCCTTGCTGGAGCGGCGCGGCCAGTTCGAGTCCCAAATCCAGGAATCCCGGCTCCACATCGAATCCCTGCAACACGAGCGGGATTTGGTCAATCAGCGGGCCACCGAATTGCACGCGGGCAAACAGGAGCTGGAAAAAGACCTCGCCAGCCGCGATGAAATTCTGCGCGAGCGCCGCCGCCGGCTCACCGAGTTGCAGCAACAACGGAGCGCGCTGGAAGTCGAGTTGGCCCAGAAGCAGATGAGCGCGCAGAACCTGAGCGAGAAGATTCTGCAGAAATACCAGCTCAAGCTCGACGAGATCCGCGGCGAATGCATCACCATCACCATCGCCGACGAAGGCCCGGCCAAGGTGACCACCCTCACGCCCGAGGAAATGGCGGCCCAGGGCGTCGCCACCGATTGGGTCCGCGTCGCCGAGCAAGTGGCGGCGTTGCAGCAAAAATTGGACGAGATCGGCCCCGTCAACCTGGTGGCCATCGAGGAATACGAGGAAACCGAGCAGCGCTACCAATTCCTCAACTCCCAAAGCGACGATTTGGTGAAGGCCAAAGAGCAACTGCTCGAAGTGATCACCCGGATCAATAACCAGACCCGCGAGATGTTCACGGAGACGTTCAATAAAATCCGGGAAAACTTCGCGACCCTGTTCACCGAAGTGTTTGGCGGAGGCAAGGCCGATTTGATCTTGGTCAACGATGGGGACGTGCTGGAAAGCGGCATCGACATCATGGCCAAACCGCCGGGCAAGCAACTCAAGAGCATCACCCTGCTATCCGGCGGCGAGCAGACCATGACCGCCGTGGCCTTATTGTTCGCCATCTACCAGGTCAAGCCCAGCCCGTTCTGCGTCCTCGACGAGTTGGACGCGCCGCTCGACGAATCGAACATCAACCGTTTCATCGGCGTGCTCAAGCGCTTCCTGGAGCGCTCCCAATTCATCATGATCACGCACAATAAGCGCACCATCGCGATGGCGGACGTGATTTATGGCGTCACCATGCAGGAGCACGGCGTGAGCAAGATGCTGAGCATGAAGTTCCACAAGAGCACGGGCACGTTGAGCGAGCAGCCGCTCGCCGCCGCGTCCGCGAACCCCGGCCAATTGCCGCCGCCGCCCGCCGAGACGGGGCCGGCGCCCTTATCCGTGGCCGACGCGGTACGGCTGGCGGCCGCGCCCGCCGCCGCGCGGATCAGCCTGCCGGAACCGGCGAAAGACGCGAAGTCCGACGCGCTTTACCTCGCCAAATAAAGGCGGGGGATCGAACCGAACTTCGGGCTTGCCTAGTTGCCTGGCGCGGACCGTTGGACGCGCCGCGCGCGGCGTTTCGGCAAAAAGTGGGTTTCGGGTCCGCCGAAAACCATTTGTCAGGCGGCTCATTACCCGATAGTTTCCCCGTCCGGACTCGCGGGAACGCCAGCCGGGAAGCAGTTTCAGAGAATGGCTTTTGCATGTTTGAATTACTGAAAACCGACGCCACCACCCAGGCGCGTTTAGGGCGGTTGCACACCGCCCATGGAGTGATCGAGACCCCCGTGTTCATGCCGGTCGGCACGCGGGGGAGCGTCAAGGCGATGGACCCGCGCGAGTTGGTCGAAGCGGGGGCGCAAATCATTTTAGGCAACACCTACCACTTGAGCATCCGCCCCGGCATGGATGTCATCAAGCACGCCGGCGGGTTGCATAAATTTATTAGCTGGCCCGGCCCGATTTTGACCGATAGCGGCGGATTCCAGGTGTTTAGCTTGGCGCGCATTCGCAAATTGCTGCCCCACGGCGTGGAATTCCACTCGCATTTGGATGGCAACACCCTCTTCTTGGGCCCGAAGGAGGCCATGGAAATCCAAAAAATCCTGGGTTCGGACATCGCCATGGTGCTGGACGAGTGCCCGCCGCACAATTGTTCGTCCAAGGCGGCGCACGACGCGGTGGAGCGCACGATCCGCTGGGCGGCCGAATGCCGCGAACAGCCGCGCGCGCCCGGCCAATTGATCTTCGGCATCGTGCAGGGCGGCTGCCATGCCGAGCTGCGGGAGCGTTGCGCCAAGGCCCTCACGGCGATGGGTTTCGACGGTTACGCCATCGGCGGCGTCAGCGTGGGCGAGCCGGAGCCGGAGATGATGAAGGCGATCGAACAAACCGAGCCGCACTTGCCCGCGAACCAAGCGCGCTACGCCATGGGCTTGGGCACGCCCGCCCAGCTGGTGGAATTAGTGGCGCGCGGGGTCGATATGTTCGATTGCGTGCTGCCCACCCGGATTGCCCGCAACGGCGCGGCGTTCACCCGCAAAGGCACGGTGAATATCAAGGCTTCGTATTGCAAAAATGATTTGGGCCCGATTGAGGAAGGTTGCGAATGCTATGCCTGCCGCACCTTTTCCCGCGCCTATTTGCGCCATTTGCTCAACGTCGAGGAGATCCTCGCCTTGCGTATGGTGAGCGTGCATAACGTGAATTGCTACCTCAAGCTCATGCGGGATATCCGCCAGCATATCGCCGCCGGCACGTTCGCGGAGTTTCGTCGCGAATTCGCCGCCACGTATGTGCCCTCCAAAAACTTGCTCCACCTCCGCGCCAAAGCCAAGGCGGCGGAGGAGGAGGAAGACGCGGATTAAAACCCAGCTCACGGATTGGCTGCGCCGGGCGTGGGGTCCAGAACACTCCACGCGTCCGGGTCGGCCGCGGTCCGGCCGTACGCGCGGTCGGCGGTTTGCGCGCCAAAAGTGACGGCGTCCAGCGCCAGGTTAAGGTTCGCGTCGGTGTCGACTAGGAATACTTGTCCGCCGGAAGCGGGTAGCTTGAAACCGGCGTGTAATCCGGGCGTGTCCTTTTCATCGTTGTCGGCCCAGACCAGCAAGTAGCCGTCCGCCGGTAGGGTGGTGCCCTCGGGGAACGCCCATTTGCGCGGTTCCTCGGGATCATCCGTCAGATAACGTCCCGTCAGATCAACCGTTTCGCTCGTCCGGTTGCGCAATTCGATCCAGTCATCGTATTTGCCTTGGGGATCGGCCAAAGTGGTGTCGTTGACCGCCAATAATTCATTGATCACGACGGGCGTATTGCTGGCGAGGGTGAGCGCCACGCGGTATTGGTAAGTGGATTCCTCCGCGCGGGCGGGCGAGAAGGCGGCCGCCTGGGCGGTGTTGCCCGAGCGGGCTTCGACGTAATAATGGATTTTCTTGCCCGCCGCGAAATTCGTGGTGTAGCCACCGTAGACGCCGTCGCCCACCGCGCCGTCGCCGTGCGCCCCGTCATCGTACATTTGCGAGCGGGTGAATCGGCCGTAGGTTTTATCCCGATAGTACAGCCACACCGAGGCAATGCCCTCGGTGCCATACGCCTGGACTTGCGCGAGGATGTTGGCCGCTTCCGTGGGGGCGGGGGCGGCGGCGGAAACCGCCATGATCGTCGGCGGAATCGGGGTGAGCTCGGCGTGGTTCGTCAAATAACTATACCGTTTTTGGATAAACGATTTCAGGGACGTCAGCTCATTGCTATACGTCGTCATCGTGAAACTTTTCTTGGTGTCGCTCGCGATCGCCGCCACGCTCAAGGCGCGGTATTGTTCGATGACGGGGGATAACGCGGCGAGATTGAAGGACTCCGCCAGCACCGTGCGCAGATGGGCGAGGTAGCGTTGGCGTAGTTCCGGGATGGCGAGCAAATTGCTGATCACCGGGCGGTTGGCGTTGCTCGTGCCTTCGACCGGACTGAGCGAAGTGCTGCCGGTGACGGATGTTTCATTGCCATCGTGCTCCACCGGATGGAGCCGACCGCTTTCCGGTTCGTAATACATCGTGTAGTCGGCGCCTTTGTAGTAATAGCCGTCCTCGTCGGTGAAAATGTTCTCGATCGCCAGAAACCAGAGCCAGCGATCCACCGCGAGCACGTTTTCCGCTTGATCGCGCAATAGGTCGGTGGCGGTATTATTCAATACGTAGGTAACGTTGATCAAATGCGGCCAGGGATTGGTCGAATTATCGGATTTGAGTTCGTAGTTCGATTGGTAGGTCGCTTCGCTAGTGCCCAGGTAGGTGAGGGCTGAAGTGCCGCTGCTAAAACTGCCCCCCCCCCCCCCCCCCCC
>DBTJ01000098.1:0-17867 GCA_002306985.1 Verrucomicrobia bacterium UBA1319 | reverse complement strand
CCGCCGCCCCCCCCACCGCCGCCGCCCCCGCCGCCCGGACCGCCGCCGCCGCCCCCCGTGCCCGTGCCGGTAGCCACATTCGGCGCGCGCCAGCGATCCCCATCGTTACTGGCGCACCATTCTTTGATGAGATCGCCATCCTCTTGCTGGACGAAGGAGTAGACGCCCCAATAGGCGTCGTTGATGTTGAGTTTAACCAGGCTGGCATGCGGGCAGATGGTGTATTGGCGCATCAAGTTGAAATAGAGCGCTTCCCGGATGAGGGATTCATCCCCGTTGGCGTTATTCAAATTCACGGATTTGAAACCCATCAGCCGCGCCTCGGCGTTGGTGTAATTGAGCTCGATATTGACCGAGTTTTTCGCGTTCGAGGCGCTGTAGGAAGAATTCCCGCGATAACGCACGCCCACGCCGGGGTAAACCGTGCCGCTCAGTTCGAGATTGCCCAGTAAATTGGACCCCGAAGTTTTATAGTTCTTCATCAGGGTTTGCCAATTGCTCTGGGTGAAGGTAAGGCTGATCGTTCGTAATACCAACGGGTCGAACAGACCTTCGGTTTGCACGGCGCGGTAAAACCGCGTCGTGTTCGTGGGTATGCCCGCCGAGATCGGCGCCGGGTTGGTTTTGGCTGAGAAAACCGCGCCCAGTTCCGGCGCGTCGCTCCAGGTGAGCAGGTCTTCCGAAGTCTGGAACCGCCATTCGTCGCTCGCCTTGCCTTCAACCTGGAGATAGGCGTTGGTGCCCGCCACGGTCACTTGGACTTGCCCGTTGCCCGCGTTCGTCCTTAGGGTGGCCATTAAAAGGGCTCCCACCACGGTTATAAAAATACGTTTCATTCGATGTGTCCTCGCAAAGGGATTCGCTCGCCCGGCCGGTTCGCGCCCTAGGGGATTCCGGGCACCCGCGAGGCAAACAAATCCGAATCTCATTGGCGGATACCATACTCGGCGCCGCATTAAGTTGAGATTAAGCGGGCGGAAACGGGTTTTTGCGAAAACGCCGGGGGCGGGTTATTTACTCAGGCGTAAGAAGATAACGCCATGGGCGGGCACTTTACCGGAAAAACGTTTGGTCACTGGCAAATGAGCATGCGTCCACAAGTCGCGGATTTTCGCGGGCACCGGCCAGCCTAAATCTTCCCAGCGGACCTCCATTTCGGCGTCCTGTTCGCCCCGGTTGAAAAGCCCCGTAGCCAGATCGCCGTTGGCCAGCGGCCGCGTCCAAATTTCCAAGTCGCCGTTCCGCAGGAAGCGCCGGCCCGGCTGGCCGAGCCGGTCCTGATCCACCGCGATCACTTCCCGATTAAGCAGAATGCTCTGCAAGCTGGGGTACATCACTCGCGGGTCGTGGCTTGCGAATAGGGGGGCGGCCAGGATGGCCCAGAGGCTGAATTGCGCGCGGCATTCCGCTTCGCTCATCGCGTCATTGCCAATGACCAGGGCATCCAAGTCATGCCAATGTCCGGGGCCGGCCAAGCTGGAGATGGCGGCTTGGCTGAAGCCAATGCGCGAGGCCATTGACCAATAATTATTGATATCGATGGTGGTGCGGCTGAGGTTGGCGCCGGCTTTCGCGCCCCAGAGCCAGACTTGTTCACGCCCATATTGGCAAAGGGCGTAGACGATGGGCCTTGGGGTGGCGCGCAGGGCTTCGGCCATTTTTTGGCAGGCCAACCGCATTTGTCGAGCGTTGGTGTATACGCGTCCGGCCGCGCACCACTCGTATTTCAAGTAGTCGATGCCCCAAGCCGCCCAAGTTTGGGCGTCCTGCTCCTCGTGACCATAACTCCCGAGGTGGCCGCGATACGTTTGCGGCGCGGGCGAAGAGTAGAGACCGAGTTTAAGCCCCTGGGCATGCACAAAATCGGCTAGCGCTTTCATGTCGGGGAATAGCCCGTTGGGTTGGAGCACGCCGCGGGCGTCGCGTTCTCCTTGCCAGCCATCGTCGAGATTCAGGTAAACGTAGCCCGCGTCCCGCATGCCATTGGCGGCCATGGCGACGGCGATTTCCCGGACCGCGCGGTCATCGATGACGCCCCGAAACCGCTGTTTGCTGGTCCACCCCATGGGTGGGGTTGGCGCCAGGCCGTTGGATGGCAGATCCTTTTCCGTCGGCAAAGTGACTTTGGCTAAGGCTTTGTAATCGATGCGCTGGCGCCGGGGTTGCGCGGGGGTGCCTCGGCGAAGGCTGACTTCCCGCACGATATCCAGGGGCGAGGAAAGCCGGAACTCAAACGGCGGCGGCGGCGGGTTGTTCGGCTCGCGCCATTGGGGCTCGGGATTGGGCGCGCCAAGCTTGCGCGGGACGCGGTTACCGGGCGGTCCCCAGCGCCGTTCCGGCCCGCCCATGCCCCCCATTCTACCCATGCCGCCGGCGGGTTCCAGCCACCAAATCATGGGCATGCTCAGAAGCAGGTAATCCTCCACCAGCGTGCCCTTGGCGACGATCCGGCGTTCCTGACCGTAATAATCCATGGACAAGGTCATTTCAACCAGGATGCCCGACAATTTGCCGTCGATAATGGGCATGTCTTGCGAAGGCAGGGATGCGGTTCCGGAAATTCGTCCCGCTTCCACTTTCAAATCGAACACGATTTCCATTTCGCCGCGATGCGGCCCCACGGTGGCAATCCAGATTCCCGCCAGATTCGTTTGCCCCCAGGCTTGCAGCCAGGGCGCCAGTATCATTGCGATAATTAAGAACCGCTTCATTCCGATCATGGGGTTGAATCTCGGGCGGCCCGCCGGGTTGGGGGCGGCCCGGGTCATCAACTCCCGCGCAGCCTAGTGGCAATCGCCGGCTTTGCCAAGGCTTTGGCGCGCTCGAAGTTTACGCCGCTCGTTTGGCTGAGGCCAAAAGCAGGCCGCGCCGGCAACCGATCTTGGGCAATCCGGTTGCGGCGCGGCATTTTTGCGCCTAGCCCATCCGTTGCGGACAGGCCTTCTGGGTTTTGGAACTGCTGGGTCTGGAAAACTAGGGACTCGCTTTTTTCGTCTCCGAGTAGTTGAGTAAATAGGCGCGACGTTTTTCGCAAAAGCCTTTCAAGCCGCTGGCTTGAGCGCCGGCGCGGCCTTCCAGGCTGTTGATAAAGTCCTCATACGAGTCCAGTTTACGGGTGTCGGCTTTGACGTCTTCCGCGATGAGCGCTTGGTATTTCCGAACGAGGGCGCCCAGGTAATCCCAAGCGATGCGTTTTTCGGCGATGTCACGCACGTACCCGAGGTAGCGAGTACGTAGCGCGGGCACGGCCAGCAGTTTGGAAATTAAGGGATTCGACGGGTTGTTCGCGCCGACTAACGGGTCCAAGTTCACCCCTCCTCCACCCATGCCGGGAGGGCCCCCGGGCCCGCCGCCCCGGCCCCCGCCCGGGCCTCCGCGTCCGGCAAAATTCGGCTTGGGCAGGACTTCGTTTAAGCCCGCGCGCAAATGTTCCTCCGTCAGCGCGCCGCTTTTAGCGGTGTCCCATTGAGCGCACCATTGGGAAAAGGTTGCCTGGATTTCCGGCAGCGTGAGCGCGCCATCTTGGTTGGCGTCCAAGGTGGTGAAAAAGCCGGCCGCTATGAAATTGGCGGGGTCGAAATTCCCCGGGCCGCCCCGGCCGTCGGTTTGATTCGGCATGACCTCGGCGAATTTGGCGGTGAACTGCTTTTGGGTGATTTTGCCGGTTTTATCCGCGTCCATCACGAAGGCCCAATTCTCCGCCAAAACCTTCAGTTCTTCCAGGCTCACCTTGCGGTCGCCGTTTTTATCGGCTTGGGCGATGAATCGTGGCGCCAGGAACATGCCCGGGCCGAAGCCGCCCGGGCCGCCTCCCGGAGGCCCCCCGCCGGGACCGCCGCCCGGGCCGCCTGCTCCCCCGGGACCGCCCCCCGTGCTAAAGGTTTCGTTGACGTCTTGGGAGTAGAAGTGAAAACGCCCTTTTACGTCCAGGTAAAGGTAATAATCGCTGGCCCGCGTCCAGAACCCGTCGCCATTCACGGTCGCGTTATCCAGCGCCAGGAACTTCAAGGTTCCCTCCAGGTCCAGCATCGGCTCCAGCGCCTTTTCCAACTGGTCGGCCGGGGTCTCGTTCAAGGTTTTGCAGAGCTTGATCAACGCCGCCCAAGCTTGGGGGTCCGCTTTGGACTTAAGTTCATAAATGCGTTTATAGGAGTCGGCGTCTTCCCCTAGATAACTGAGTCCGCCGCGGCCATCGGGGCTGCCGGGTACTTTCCAGCGGGCGCCTTTTTTCGTGCCGTACCATTCCTTGAAAAAATCTTTGTTGATCTGTTCGGCGTTTACGTAGAGGCCCCAGCTTTCGCCATTGACCACCAGCCGCACCCAATTGGCTTTGGGGGATGGCAGGTACTCGCGCGCGATCTGGCTGAACAGCACGGTGCGCATGAACGAGGCGTCTTCGTGGGAATTGAGCAGGTGCACGGTGTGGTAGCCGCCCAATTGTTGCTTTTCGTTGATGAAGTCCAAGTTGAGGCTAAACGACCGTTTGCGGCCTTCGCTCACCATCATGTAAGAGGAATTGCCCCGGAAGCGCACGCCGACATCCGGATAAGTTTTGCCGTCCACCGTCAATTTGGCCGGCACCTCGACGTCGGTGGTTTTAAAGTCCGCCAATTCGGCTTCCCAAGCCGGGTTTTCGAATTCCAGGAAAAACGTGCGGATGATGCCCGTGTCGTAAAGGGGTTCGCCGGGGTAATTCTTCACTTCGGCGGGCGAAATGTTGCGGCCCGGCTGACCGGGGGTGTCGTCGTGGCCGGGGCCGCCGCCGCCGGGAGGACCGCCAAACCCGCGATTCATCGGCTGCTTGGCCAGGTATTCGCGCGCGGCTTTGCGCTCCGCTTTATTCAGATGACCATCTTTGTCTTGGTCGAATTGGCTCACCAGGCTGGCTTTCTGACGCGGCATGCCGCCCGCGGGGCCGTGGTCGTCGTTGACGAAATCCGGTTCATCTTCGGGGCCGCCGGGGGGGCCTGAGCTGTCGTGGGAGCCCGGACTGGTGGCGGGCGGTTGGTCCGCGCCGTGGACGGGCAGCGCCAAAATACCGCAAACGGCCAGGATTTGCAGCATTTGTGCGGTCCGTGATATCCTTGGTTGGTCTAGCATATGATTCAGTTTGTGCCCGCAAGATACTGGGGCGCGCATTAAGATAACATTAAGCCGGAAGTAACAATAGCGTCAATTTTAACGCGCGGATGGGTTACCCCGGGGCGGCTGGCGCCTCGCCCGGCGGATTCTTAATCGCATCTTAATCCGCTTTCGGGCAAGATGAAGACACGGTCGGTCGGAGCTTGAAACACTCGCCGGCCGTGAGTTCGCCGAAAATGAGAGTTTTACTCGTGGAAGATGAACCGCGTTTGGCGCGCAGCCTCGCCAGGGCTTTGCGCGAGGAGGGGTATGCTGTCGATGCCGCGTTGGCGGGCGACGACGGCTTGCACCAGGCGGAAAGTTGCGCTTACGACGCGATCATCCTCGATGTCATGTTGCCCAAGCTCGATGGCTGGCAGGTGCTCGAACGGTTGCGGCGCGTTAAAACCACGCCCGTGCTGATGCTCACCGCCCGGGATGCGACCCGCGACCGGGTGCGGGGCTTGGATTCCGGGGCGGACGATTATTTGGTGAAACCGTTCGATTTATCGGAATTGCTCGCCCGGCTGCGGGCGCTCATCCGGCGTTCGGCGGGGCAGGGCAGCTCCGAAATGGAAGTGCGCGGGCTGCGCCTTGACACCCGCGCCCGGTCCGTGAGCCGGGGTGGCAACGCCGTCGCGCTCACCGCCCGCGAATACAGCATTCTCGAATACCTGGTTCTGCATCGGGGGGAGGTGGTTTCCCGCACGGCGCTCTATGAGCATTTGTTTGACGAAAGCGATGATACCCTCTCGAATCTCGTGGATGTGCACATTTTCAGTATCCGCAAGAAATTGGGCTCGGATTTAATCGTCACCCGACGGGGGCAGGGCTACTGCGTCGAAGTTTGATTTCAGCTATGTTTACCCAGTCCATTCGCTGGCGCATGCTCATCTGGCAAGCCTTTTTGCTGGCGGGCATTCTGGCTGGATTTGGCGTCACCGCCTATCAGCTGCACCGGACGAATCGCTTCAGCCAGATCGACGACGAGCTGGCGCGCCGAGTGGCGGCGGTGGCCGGCGAGATCCGGTTGCGTCCGCCGTTCGGGCCGCCCCTGGGTCATATGCCTTTTGAATTGGGCTTCAAAGGCCCGCCCCCCTGGCATGAGGAGCCGGAATTCCCGCCTTTGGATGAGTTTGGCGTCGAATCGCTCGGCGGCCACCCGATGGATATGGAGGGTCCGCCCCGGTGGGGCGGCAATCCGCCAAATCTTGACGGGGATGAGTTTGAAAAGGTCTGGCGGGACGGCCCGTTAGCCCAGCGTGAAATTCGCCTCTCGCCCCGCACCTTGAGCCTGTTTGGCCAGGCGGAAACGAATGATTTTTACTACGCGGTTTGGTCGGTGACTGGCACGCCCCTAAAGCGGTCCACGAATACCCCCGCCGCACTCGCCGTTCCCGGCGGGCGCGACGGTCCGGCGGCCCTGAAATGGCGCACCCGGGGCGCCTATCGGGAGGCGTTCCAATTCAGCGGGATCGGCGAGTGTGTTTTGACGGGCCGCGCGATCACCGCCGACTTGGCGGCGCTGCGGCATTTTGGCTGGCTCCTCGGGGCGGCGGGCGCCTCGGTGCTTACCTTGGGGTTGGGGGGCAGCTGGCTGGTGGCGGGCCGGGCGCTCCGTCCGGTGGAGGCTATTAGCGCGGCCGCCAGCCGGATTTCCGCCGGTCGCCTGGCTGAGCGGATCGACGAGGCGGGCATGGATAGCGAGCTCGGGCGGTTGGCGGCGGTCCTCAACAGCACGTTCGCCCGGCTCGAAACGGCGTTCGCCCAGCAAAAGCAGTTCACGGGCGACGCCTCGCACGAGCTGCGCACGCCCATCGCGGTCATCATCTCCGAAGCCCAGTCGACGCTGGCGCGCGAACGCTCCGCCGCCGAGTACCGGGAAACCGTGGAAACGTGTCTCGAAGTCGCGCAGCAAATGCGAAAATTAACGCGCTCGCTCTTGGAGTTGGCCCGTTACGACGCCGGACAGGAGACGTTTGAAAGGGCGCCCTTCGATTTGGCCGAGCAAGCGCGGGCGTGCGTCGAGCTCATGCTGCCCTTGGCGCGCGCGCGGCGCCTCGACCTGCGATGCGAGCTGACGCCCTTAACCGTGCCCGGCGACGCGGTCAGGCTGGGGCAGGTGATCACCAATTTGCTGGCCAACGCGATCTACTACAACCATGAGGCGGGCTGGGTGAAAGTCGAATGCCGGCCGGAAAGGACCATGGCCGTGCTGAGCGTGTCGGATTCGGGGCAGGGGATCGCGGCGCGGGATCTGCCCCATGTGTTCGAGCGGTTTTATCGCGGCGACGTTTCGCGCTCCCAATCCGAGGGCCACAGCGGTTTGGGGTTGGCCATCTGCAAAGCCATCGTGGAAGCGCACGGCGGAACGATCGAAGTGGCCAGTCAACCGGGGGCGGGCTCGCGGTTCGTGGTGAAACTCCCCGTGTAACCGGGGGGGACAACGCCGTGTCTTTGCTGGGTAAGAGGCTCGGAAAACGGTCGCTAGGAAGCGTCTTGCGTCGCGTCCCCTGGCGGCGCGGGTGGTGGCGGAATCTGAAGCGGTGTTCATGACCCGAATTGGTCCCGGCGGCAAGCGAGGCTGGGCGAGGCTCGGGGCGAAGACACGACTGCTCGTGTGGCATTGCCTGCACTGTTCACTCCCATGATGGGCAGACGGTGCTCTCCTCGAGTGAGGAAGCGTCTTCGTTCCCGGGCCTCTCCCGGCCTTGAATATAATTAAAACAGCCGGTGGCTGGCAACCACCGGCTGTTGGCTGGAAAAACCGCGCGGCGAACTCCGGCCACGCTGGGCTGGGTCGCTAGGCCACCGCGGAAAAGGTGCTTTGCGTGGCTAGGGTAGTGGAGCCGGTGCCTTGGTAATTATAGCTGGTGCTCGTGGAACTCGAGGCGGAGCCCCGCATCTCCTCAAAGCTTTGCTTGAGCGAACTGGCCAGATCCGACACGGAAATCGAGCCGTTCGAATCCGAATCCGCCGCCGCGAACAGATCCTCCACGCTGGGGCCTTGATTATCCTTGGGCGCCACCGCCGCCAATTCATCCTCGGACAGCTGGCCGTCGCTATTGGCATCGGCCTTCTTGAAGATTTCCTCCGCCATTTTCGTGCTGTCCATCTGGCCCTTTTCGGGTCCGCCGGCTGGCATCCGCTCGGCGGCCGCCTCGTCCTCGCTTTCGTCGATCACGCCATCCTGATTGGTGTCGACCTGGCTGAAAATGTCATCCACGCTGGGACCCTTATCGTCCTCGGAACGGGAGGCTTGCATTTCCGATTTCGTGATTTGGCCGTTGCCATCGGCGTCGGTTGTTTTGAACCGGCTCTGTTGCCTGGCCTTGAGGTCTTCCAAACTGTAACTGGAACCGCTAATACTCGATATCATACACACTTTCTTTCACATCGCCGTGAAATACTCAGTTGAATGCAATGCGCCGCACACACGGGCATTGGCATGCCCGGTTCACTCCCGGGTACTATATCGGACGAGGCGGGCGTTTACTTTAGCGGCGGGCGCTAAATCGACCGGAACCCCAATAAAATGGGAGGGATAAACCCGGTTGGTCGCTGGGGCGGCGCGGGGCTCAGGGGCAAATGGCCGAATGCCGGGTGATTTGCAAAGATTTGGCGTCGAACCAGACTTCGCCTGAAGCGGCGGCGGCCTCGCACAACACCTCCAAATCGGCCAGGGGCTGGCGTAATTCGATTTCGTAGGTGATTTCGGTCCAATCGCGGGTGCCCATTAGGCGGATCAGTCGGAAATTCTCCGGAGCCACCTCGCCTCGGTGCGCGTGATCGTTGGATTCATGATACGGGAACCAATCCCAATGCGGGCCGTCGGATTGCTTCCGGTTGCTCATCACGCGGAGCCCGGCCCCGCGGAACCCCGGGTAATCGCCGGATACTAGATGGTCGGTCTTAACCCGGCCCTTTAGGGTATAGGTTCCTTCTTCCAGCCAGAGGGTGCTCACCCAGGCGGCGCAAGAATTTTGCTGTGCCTTAATATGCAGGGCGCCCGTGGCGGGATCGCGGTCGAGCACCGGCTCGCCAGCTTGCGCGAGGGGTATCCAGTCGCTCACCGTCACGGTTTCGCCGACGGCGATTTTAGGGGCGTTTTTCAAGCCGGCTAGCTGTTCATCGATGCTCTGGCAGCGGATCGCGATGCGCCGGCACAAGACCGCCACCGAGCGGTTGTGGCGCGCGCTAGCCTGCAACCCCTCGAAGACGAGCGCCGGGCGGATGCGGTTGGCCAAGGCCATCACCCGATTGGTCAGGGCGCCAACGTTAAATAAGCTCGGGTAGACTTGGTTTAAACGGTTCAGGAGTAGTTGACGGCCCTCCTCGGTTTGCAGCAGGCCGCGCGCCAACACGCCATTGCGGCCGGTCACGATCGGCCCGTTCGGTTTCCAAAACATTTGGTCCATGCCGTGCGGCATGAAAACCAGTTTGCCGGTGGCGGGATCGTCGTAAACTCGGTAATTATTCTTGTTCATGCCGTAGCCGTCCCAATTCCACATCAGGTTGTCGAGGGCTTGCATGGTGAAAAAGCGATCCAAGTCGATCAAGGGACGCAATTCGCCCACGCGCCGCGCCGTGTCCACGTTGGTGGCGGCGGTGGCGATACGCGCGAATTTCGCGGCGGCCTCCGGTTTGGCGGCCGCTCCCGACTCGAGGAGCCGGTGCAGGTCGCCCGCGCCGGAAGGCGAATACAAGCTGCCTTTGGCCTCGCCAAAATGCCGCTTGAGAAACGTTTTGTCCCAGCCTTCCGTGAGCACATACAGCCCCAACACGCGCCCGTTGAGTTCGACGACGGCGTAATCGGCGCGTGGCACCGGCACGCCGGCTTGGAGGAAGATCTCCCGGCACAGTTTATCACTGATGAAAGTGGGGTCTTGCGCCGAGTTGTTGAGCGAAATCTTCGACAGGCCGTGAAAACGCTGGTTCTTGGCCTGCTGGTTGAAATGCAGGGTGAGGCCCGGCTTGTCATCCACCGGGCGGAAACTGCCGGCGCCGCCTTTCAAATGCACACTGACATTCGTGTAAACGGCGTCCCCTTCGCGCACAGTTCCAGAGACGTCTTGGCGGTTTTGTTCCGAGCCCGAACCGTGCCAGGCGTATTGCCGTAGGACATCGAGCCCGGCTTCGGGAATCTCAAGGCGCAAAAGCCGGATGACGTTGTTGGTGAACAGGTCGTCCGACGCTCCCGGTAAAGGTTTCGCTTGCGCGGCGACGGCCAGGAATATCAGCGCGAACCACCAATAATGAATGGCATGACGGTTGCTCTTATCGGTCATAATATAAAGGCGATTTGCCGGATGCGTCGTCACGCCGCCTTCGACGGGGAGTTACGCGGACCAGGAAAAAACGCTTTTCTTGAGCATAAAGATGCCTAAATGGCTGGCAACTAAAATCCGGCGGCCTTGCGGCCGCGATGGGCGGGGGGGCTTCCCGTTGTCCAGGTCGTGCTTTACGCCCCCAAGAACGCAGTGTACCATATCAGTGTTACAGTGGGAAATCGCACCGGACTACTTATGAATACGAAACTTGGATGCGGGGCGGCCCGGGGAGCGCGCGCGCGGGAGTTCGCCCGCGGCGGCTGCGGGATTTGGGTTCCGTGGACCGTCCTGTTTTTGGCCCTGGCGACGCCCGGTTTGACTCGGGGCGAGGAAGCGGCGGCCGAAGCCGTCGCGCCCGCGCCAGTTCCCAGCGCACCCATCCCTAGCGGGCAACTCACCTTGGGATCCAGCGAAGAGGACGCGCGCAAACTCCTGGGCGATCCCGCCAAGACGAATCGGTTCGGCGGCGAGGTGGAATATTATTACGGCCAGTCGCAATTGAAGTTCGAGCGCGGCGCGCTGGTGCAATGGTACTCGGCCGCCCAGCCGCTCCCCGTGTTCATCGCCGATCGCAAAGCCGACGCCCCGCCCATTGTCGTCGGGGCCAAGACGAACGTCGTGCTCGAAGCCATGGGCTCGCCCACCGGACTGATCGTGACCGATTTGCCCCGCAAACAAGAGATCTGGCACTATGGCGCCTCCTCGCTGGTGATCTACCAAGGCCACGTCGAGACCTGGCATGACGCTTGGAATCTGGCCGTTTCGCCCAAAACCAATCATTTAGGCGACAAACCGTTTGTCCTGGAAGCCGTGTCCGTCGAGCCCACCAAAGCCGTGACGGTCAAAAGTCCGTCCACTAACGCCGTGATCACGATTTACCCGCGCGTCCGGCCGCGCGTCGCGCAGCCCGTGCGCCAACCGCCCGTGGAGAATCCCCCCGCCGAGCCGCAAGTGGACCCCGCGCCCGTTCCCGCCACTAACAACGTTCCCAACCGTTTCAATAACCGCTACCGCCGGCGGTATTGAAACGCGGCGCGCGGTGGATGGCGCGCGCGGCTGGCGGACTAATTTGCCCCGTCACCGATCCAGTTCCAAACCGGCCGCGCGCGTCTAAACCCAGTGGGAAGCCAGCAAACTCCAGCGGGGAAGCGGCGCGCGTGGCGATGGACGAAAGTTGAGGGCTAATCCCCCAAGTCTTGGCGGTTGCGCACGCGGAATTCCATTTGCTTAACGATGGGCATGGCGCGGGCGATGGCGTTTTGCTCGGTCTGACCTTTGAAGGATTTCATCACCAGTCGCACCGAGGCCACGGTCTCGCCATTGCGATCGTGCAATGGCAGGGTCACCGTAACGGTACGCGAGTCCATGCCTGTAAAAATGGTGTTTTTCTCGATGACGCTACGCTCGGGCACGCCGCCGCCGCCGCCGATGCGCTCGGGCTTGTTGCTGGCCAGGGCGCGGATGAAGCCGTTGGTTTGCTTGGCGAAAAGCGTCAGTTCGATGATTCGCGGGTACTTGCTCATCGTGTCGCGCACGATGGACGTGGCCAAGGGTTCGCGCGGCGTGAAGCGGAGCTTCGTGTCGGTGAAATAAGTCACGGAGTCGGACTTCGTCCAGAACCCGATCTTGCCGCTGGTGAAAGAGTAGTCCGTGAGTTCGGGGAGCGACACCTTGCCATCGAGGGAGCAGCGGATGTAGTTGCCCTTGCACTCGACGGAAAGCTCATGCCACTGGCCGCTGGTGACGGGGGTGTTGACGCCCACGGGTTCGCCGCGCTCGCCGTTCACCACTTTGTAGAATTTGAGCGTGCCGCCCAGGGAACTGGCGCGCACGACGTAGAAGTTGTTGGAATCTTGCAGGCGGAACGCCAGGCCAGCCATCTGCTCCGCGGCGCCGGACACGGTTTTGAAGCGCGTCGTCAGCGTGAAATCGCCATAAGCCTCCGGGGAGTAAACTAGCAGCGGGTAGCGCTCGTCGGTGGAGTCGGTGGATACTTGGGCTACGACCGCCCGCTTGGACACCGCCAGCGCTTTCTCGGTGAGCGCCGGGAATTCGGAGGGCGCTTCATCGTAAGCCACTTTCCACACCCCCGGCTGGCCGCCGCCAAAGAGCTGACTCTGCCAATTCGTGGGCATGCCGCCCGTGGGGTTTTTCGAAAAATCGAAATTCAACTCCTCGCTCCGCAACCATCCGGTCCAACTGGCCAGGCACAATACAAGAATAAAACGACGCATGGGGCTAGACTGTACCAAACTCCGCGCAGACAACAAGGCCTGTTCCATGACGCGCGCGCCAACGGCCATTTATCCAGCAAAAGGGTTGGTTCAGGAATAGGGGAAGCCGATTGCGAATTCCGACGCAAGTCGGGCACCAGTCCGACGTGAGACCGGACGGGGTTCCGATTCAAAGCGGACCCTGTTCCGATGGAATTCGGACAGGGTTCCGACGAATATCGGACGGTTTTTAGGGCGCCATCGGAATGGTGTCCGAGTGGTTTCGGGTGGGTGTCCGGATAGGTTCGGAATGGTGTCCGAAACGCGCCGGAATGACCGGCCAAGGGGTGGCGTGACGCGGTAAAACCTGCCAGGGTTCCGCCTGGGTTGGGCGATTAATTCCAAGCGCCGCAATCCGAGAAAGGAATTCCCATGGCCCGAAAGAAATTATCCATGCGTCACATTCAAGAAATCCTCCGGCTTAAACTGGGCTTGCCTCAATAAAGTGGACAGTAAAACCGGTTCAATTAGTGGTTAGTATATTTGGAGTTCGAAGTCAACCGGATAACAGAAATCCCTAATCATCGCCTAATTATCTAAAAAGTGAAAATAAACGCCCTAAACGGAGTTTTTGGGTTTGACATGACATATAGCAATACTACATGTCACTCGCAATGAGCGCCAAACTACCGATCCTGAACAAGACCCCGTTCGTGCTGAACCCTCAGTCCTTGACTGAAGCCACCAGTCCTCATGCCGGGGCGCTGGCTCTGGTACGCACCTCCCGGAGCTTGCGCTTGCCCGACCTCCTTGCGGCCAATCTCCAATTGCGCCAACGACGGCGTGGCTTTTCCGAGGCTCAAATGATCGAATCCATTCAACTGCTCCAAACGGTGGGTGGGGATTGTCCGGAAGACATCCAGCTGCTGGCCAACGACGCCTGCTTGGAACGAGGATTGGGGTACGCCCCGCCCAAGGCCACGGCGGTGCGCGAGTTTTTGGACTTGTTCCATGACGAAAAACTCGAGGCCTCGCGACCGTCCCGTGAGGAGCAAAAGAGCTTCATCATTCCCAGCAGTGAGCCCGTGGCGGCGCTCCAAACGGTGCAGACCGGCCTGGTGGGGCGCGTCGCCAAACTCTACGCGGAGCAAGGCCAAACCCAGAAAATCGCCACGGTGGACCAGGATGCGACGATTATCGAGAGCCACAAACGGACCGCCCTGCCTCATTACGAGGGCGGCCGGGGCTATCAACCCATGGTGGCGCTTTGGGCCGAAGCAGACTTGGTGCTGGCCGATGAGTTCCGGGACGGCAATGTGCCGGCCAAACAGGCGCCCTTGAAGTGCGCCCAGATGGCCTTCGCCGCTCTGCCCCACACGGTAACGCAACGCTTTTTCCGGGGCGACTCGGCCTGCCATGAAGGCCGCTTGATCAACTGGTTGAAGGACCCAGAACGAGCGCAAGAGCCCGGCGGCCGGATCGGTTTTGCGGTCAGCGCGGTGATGAGCCCGGAACTGGCGGCGTCGGTAGCCCGAGTCAAAGAGACGGAGTGGCAGACGATCCAGAAGGAAACCGACGGCACGCTGCGCCAGTGGGCGGAAGTGGCTTTTGTGCCCGGAGAGAAGTCCGAGCACAAGGACGGTAAACCCTTGCGGTATGTCGGGCTGCGTTTACTCAAGCCCCAAGGGGTGTGGTTTGCCGATGGGAGCGACCGCCACCACTATGCGGTGCTCACCAATTTGGAATGGGTGGGCGACCGGCTCCTGGGCTGGCACCGGGAAAAGGCCGGGACCATTGAACACGTGCATGACGAGGTCAAAAACGGTTTTGGGGGCGGGCACATGCCCAGCCAGCATTTTGCGGTCAACGCGGCCTGGTTCAAATTGGCGCTGATGACCTACAATCTGGTCAGCGCGATGCGCGGGCTCTGCCTGGACCCGCGGGAACGGACGGTGCGGATCAAGAAGTTTCGCCTGTTGGTGATCCAGTTGGCCGGACGGATGAACCGCAACAATTGTGTCATGCAGCTCCGGTTATGCGCCTCGGCCGAGCAGATCGCGCGCGTCAGGCGAGTGTGGGAAGTGTTTGAATTGCCGACGCAGGCCACGGCCGCGCAACCGCTCGGGTCTGGAAAAGGGAGAAAAAAAGACGCGCCCCACTAAAAATATGAATAAACCGGTGAACAACTCGGCGGGTGGAGCTATGCCGTAAATACGGTCATAAGTCGATAACACTCAATAATACCAGGCCTTTGGCGAGGTTTTTACCCGCCAAAGGCCAAGCTTAGCAGGAAGTTAAGCCTGGCGTCCGCAAAAGACGACCGGATTTCTGTTCCCTCCTTTCTTAGGCGAGAATTTGGGTTTCTGTTCTCCGGTTGACTTTGAACTCCAAATAAACTAACCAATAATTGAACCGGTTTTATTGTCCACTTTATTGAGGTAAGCCAAATGTTGACTATAAAGATCGTATATAGTTGGTTTCAGTAGACCCAGGCAACCGCTTCGTTGAGCGGACGTTCCATTTATCGCTGAAGCTAGTGGCGACGCGAACTCTGTCTGGCTCTTGCGCGGTCCGTTCTCCCGAGCGACCGGGGCGATTTAGTCGCGGGGGGATCTTTTCCACCAGTCAATTCCGCTACGCCCCAGGTTGACTCGCGGTGTTAACATCCATCATGCCCTGACAAGAGTTTCGCGCGCTCAATCGCGGCCGGCGAAGGGGGGTTCTTCGCCGGGCGTCCCTGCGTGGTGAAATGGATAATGCGGAACATTAGTTGTGAACCAGCTTGGTCTGGTTGAGGCAATCGAGGCACTTTCTTAAAGTGCAAACGCCGCAACTGTGGTATTGGTAGACGGGAATGGCACGGGCGCGGGCGACGGCGATGGCCACGTTGCGCGCTTGATGGGAAATGTTGCCCGTAAACAGCACCACGGCTTCGCATTGGCCAAGCTTTTTGCCGAAGCCGGTTTCCGCGCGCTTGAAAACTCGCAGGTCAAAGCCCGCCTTGCGGGCCGTGGCTTGGTAATGAGGTTCCAACCTGTCCATTCCTCCGATCAGAGTCACTCGCATAGATATCCTAAAAAGGTTTACGGTCGAAATAGTTTCCAGCCGAGCGCCTGGCCGACGGAATTCTGGTCCAGCGACAGGTCCGCGTTCGCGGCGGCGCCAAACGCGTGGGCATAAAAGGCGCTTAGCTCCCATTGCGTTGCCCAGCCGGGATCGTGACAGGTCATTCCCGACCGATTTGATTTCACTGAAAAAATCTCCTCCACAGCCACCGCGAACGTCAGCGATTTAATGGGTTTAATCGCTAGCCCGAACGCGACATTTTGCCGCACATCGCAGGAACCGTGTTCGGCAAACAGCTGGTCGTACTTGGAAAAAGGCGCGGTAAAGATCCGGCTCTGGCAAGTGGCTCCGCTCATCAGCCAATCCGCCAGTTTGCCGGTATAACCGATGCGCGCGCCGCCACCCGCGGATTGGTCGCGGCCCAGATCGGCCAGTCCGAAATTCCGCAGTCCGTAGGCCTTGAAACTTTGGCGGGCCAAAATGGGGGACCGGCCAACGGCGTGGTTTTCCGTGATTTTATAGGCCAGGGCGGGGGCCAAAAACAACTGGCTCAAATCCACCCCGGCATGGGTGACGCCATAATCCGTATTCATGCTCCCGTTGCCATAGGCCGCAACCCCTAAGGAAAGATCCGACGTCAACGCCTGCCGAAAGCCGGCTTCCGGAATAATGAAATGCGCCTTGCCCTTGCCATCGAAAGCATTCGCTCCGAAGGCGGCCGAGCGGTCCGGCTGAAAATGGGTCACGCCTAAATCGAAGTGATTGTCCAGCCACGCCCCCCCTGCGGGATTGGCCGCCGTCGCGAGCGAATCTTGCGGAAAAGTCACGCCCGCTCCGCCCATGCCCTTGGCTTTGATATCGTAGCCAAAGTCAAAATAACCATCCGTCGTATAGGTTCGGGTGAGGGGAGCGGTGGCGCAAGTCTGCAAAGCAAGGCGGGTGAACTGGTTAAATTGGGGGTTCACCGTTACCAGGAGGTTGAAGGTTGTGGCGCCAGGCGTCGCCGCCAGGGTAAACCGAGAGATCGATGGGATCGGCTAGCCTCGCTTTCCTGAACTGAGGACTTGGTATTGAGTACCGGAGCCAAGCTGGCTGAGGCGATTCCAAGATCCACTCGGAGTGTCGAAACGGGCCGGCTCAAACCACCGCCGAGGAAATCCACGACCCAATAATTCCAGCGGTAGCTGGACCTGCTTTGGCTTACCAAATGGTGGCGATCTTCGGGGTTATTGATCATATTAGTCGTTTATACCTCAAGCGCCTCCCGAGTCGTTCGGCCGGAACTTGTCTGACGTCCGACTACGGGCATCGGCAACGACGCATAGAATATCGCCTTAATAACGACCAAGTCAATCGACAATATCCAGAAATGAAATTTTGAGCAAGATTCACGCTTGAGGGCGGGAGGTATCCGCGTTTACTGCGTGGGTTAGCTTATTCCTATATGGCCGCGTATAAATAACACTATATAAGGCGCATCAAAAATACGGCTGCAGATAACCCCCGATGGTCTCGGGATGCTTCTCCATTTCGCGAAAGGTGGCGAACAAGGACTGGCAAAGCTGAGCGGGCAGATCGAAGAAGCGGTTGTGGGTGCTTTTCTGCCACGTGTGGCGCCACAACCGCTCGGTGGCGTTAAACTCCGGCGAATAGGGCGGCAGTAGGAAGCCCTCGATCCGCTGGCGGTGGTTTTTGAAACATTGCCACACTTCGGTTTTTTTAGGGTAGGAGGCGTTGTCTTGGATCAAATAGACCCGGTGGCCTTTGCGATAGTAGGCCGGAAGCAGGACTTCCTCCAGAAACGCGATGTAAGTGAGCGCGTTGAAGTATTCGGTTTGATGACGCCACACGAACCGCCCGGTGGGAATGCTAACTGCCCCCAGCACTTTCTGCGGGTTGCGCTCGCCGCGGGGCGGAATTTGCGGCTGGCACCCCTTGCGGGCCCAAGTTCGCGCCAGCGTCGGAGTTTGCCGGAACGACGCCTCATCCTCGTAGACAATCAGCGCTTCTTCGGCGCGAGCTTTGTATTAAGGCTGGGGTATTGGTAGCGAATCCAACGACGACGTTTTAGGGGATCGGCCTGCATCAGTCGGGTCGTCGGACGCTGCACGGAAAATCCCAGCTTGCCCAAGAGCTG
>DBTJ01000143.1:9743-11638 GCA_002306985.1 Verrucomicrobia bacterium UBA1319 | reverse complement strand
GCCTGAACGTTGCACTGTCCAGTTAATAATTAGCCTCGGGATTCTCTTTTTACAGTGATTTGCTCAATTTGATGAACTCGGGCCTTCTCGTTCCAAGGAACAAAACCTTTCCGCTTCCCTCATGGCTTTGACCAATGAATCCGGCGGATTTGGAACCTACCGAGCGGCCGCGAGCAAACTCTCGAACTGATTGCGCATAAAGTAGATATTAAAAGATTGAGTCCTAAAGCGACCTCTCGTCAACGGAAGGCCCGCTTTTCCCGTCCCAAGGTGAGTATGGCCTAAACCTCCGCCCAAAGCAAGCAGGCGGTATTTGTAGAATCATCATTGCCTTAAAATCCTTGAGCGAGTAGACGGACAAACGGGGGAAGACTTGGAGGGATTAAGTCAGCCAAACACGAAACTTAATCAGTCCGAACTCAGCAGGCACTCCATCTGTCGTTCGCACAATCATTGAATGGTGCAGCGATCCGAACTCTAGGACCGCGGTGGATTGTAACGGGAAACCGATTGAAACTTGAATGCCAAAAGGGGATAATCACGCCATGAACTGGACTCCCCCATGAAACTTGAATCAAATATCGGCAGCCACTGGCTCGGAGCGAGTGATGGCGATCGTTCGCCAAAGGTTGCATGACCCGCATGAACTCAAAAGAGAAGGCCGTTCTTAATCGCATTCAGCATCTTGAAGACGTGATCTTCAAAGGGCGCGAATTTTTGGAAACCGGCAAGCATGCAAATTGGCATGGGTTTCAACCTTTATTTGCGAATAAGGTAAGGGACGGTAAGGTTTTGCCTCCTCACAGGGACTGGATAATGAACGTGTTTCTTCCCCGTCATGACACCTTACTGAGAAAGGCGCGCAAGTCGCTAGAAAGATTGACTTTGGTTGCCAGAGGTCGGAGAATAAGTCATTGGAGGAAACCACTGACTCGGAGAGCAGTTGAGGCATGCTTGGCAATTTGATCCATGCTACTGCATCGCATCCCCGCTGCCGGTCAGCGGTTCCTCACTTTTCATGTTATCCATTTTGAGCATGAGCGTCTCGAACAAGTCGAAGGGCATTTCATTGGGTGAGAAGACCCGCTGGGTGATTAAGGGGCTTTCCGATTACGAGCCGTTTTTCCGACATCTTCACCGTATGCTGCCGGAGTCGGGCGCTATCCTGTATTTCGAAGGAATTGCGATCGCACCCGATGTCCGCAAGTTCTTGCAGGAGCATTCAGTGGGGCCAGCACACGAAGTTCTACGTGGGACTATTTGGCCAAAGCCTTCGATCTTCCATTTGCCGGCATCGCCGGATGTGTTGAGAGGGTTGGCGGATTTGGCATCTCACCACGCATATCCCGAGATCACGAACCATTGCCACGTGTACACGAAAGATGGCATGATTCTACAATGGTTTGATGCTTGCGACCCCGGATGCCCAATTGGTGCCGGGGCGACTATCACTGAGGAGAGCGTAAAAGCATTTTGTGATCTCGCGGGCGCCGAATACTGTACATATACAAATGGATAACAACCGGATGCGCTCGAACCGCCGCCAACCGTTTGAGTTTCAATGCGCCGGGTTCCTGGGACGCTGGATTCGCAGCCAGCTTTCTTTTCGGACGGCGGTCGGCGATCTGACTCATCAATGTCAAATTCCCTTGGAGGAACCATCTTTCACGCGATGAATCGCTGTCGGACGTGACCGTCTGATTTGACTTCGAGCGCAAGCTACCCAGCAGGTTGAATCTCCGAGGGAAACAAACGTCATGGTCGTTTGCCCGCGGTAGGCGTTGCGTATCAGGGGATCGGGATTTAGCCTCATCCAGCATTCCGGATGAGCACCCGGCTTATTCCAATGAGCGATCAAGTTGAGACTAAGACACGCCGGATGCCGGGCCTCTGGC
>DBTJ01000143.1:0-9524 GCA_002306985.1 Verrucomicrobia bacterium UBA1319 | reverse complement strand
TGAGCGATCAAGTTGAGACTAAGACACGCCGGATGCCGGGCCTCTGGCCTAGGCATGAGGAAGGCGCATATCTAAAGTGATCTGCAACTGACGAATAACGACGCCAGAGGCCCGGAAGACAAGTTGATTAGTCTCAACTTGATAGCGATTTGGAATTAACAACTCGCATACCCAGTGACTTTCAGGCTTTCTCTGAAGGGTGACCCAGCAGCCATCGCTGGGTAAGTTTGACGAGTAAAGGCATGGCGACCCATGAGAGGACGACCACGATGCCACCGGCAATCGCTCCGGAGTAAATAAAGCCAGGCACCCTTTGACTGAGCAACGGCTTCAATACCGCGGACATTGCCATACTCACGGGCCATACGGCAAGCCAGGTGAGCAGCGCCATTTTCCAACGCGGCGGCGGATTGCGGGGCGAGCGAAACCAAGCCTCCAAACCCGTCAACTCCCGGTAGACCGGTTTTCCATCGGTCAGCGGTTGAATCCGTGCTTCCCACGCTTGAAACATCGGCGAGGAATAAAACTCATCCCGTTCCCGCGCGTTTGCGAAACTGCGCAGAATCCCGAATTCCGGCGAGGGCGAATGGATCGGTGGCGCCAGCAGGCTGGCGCCATGCACCCCTTCATGCCCAAACGAACTGGCAAAGAATTCCTTGAGCGCGGATTGAAACTCCGCTTCTCGGCCCGGTCGCACCCGGCGGGTAATGGCAACATGAATGGGCATAATTAAAAATCGGGCTGGTCCTTTTTAAACCTGAGCGAATCCTTAGGCCGGCACGTTTTCCGCAACGGGTTGAAGCGTCGGATAATCGGTGTAGCCGGCTGCAGCTCCGCCATAAAAAGTCTCGCGCTGATATCGGTTCAGCGGCGCGCCCGCGGCGAAGCGGTGGGGCAAATCCGGATTGGCGATGAAAGCGCGCCCAAACGCGACGGCATCGGCTTCGCCGCTGGCGACGGCGGCTTGTCCGCTATCGAAAGTATGACCGCCGGCCGATATCAATTGAGTGTTACCCGCGAGGAGCGGCTTGAAATGGCGCGAACTCAAGGCATCGTCGAACTGCGCCAAATCCAGGTTGCCCGCTACGCGGGGCTCGACGAAGTGCAGGTAAGCCAGACCCAAACGGTTCAACTCGCGCACCACGTGGGTGAAAGTTCCCCACCGGTCGCTGGGCGCGCCGCCACCGAAAGTGTTGGCCGGCGACAATCGCACCCCGATCCGATCCGGTTGCCACACCGAAGCCACCGCCTCGGTGACTTCCAGCAGAAAGCGGGTGCGCCGGGCCACGCTGCCGCCGTACTCATCCGTTCGATGATTCGATCGGTCGGACAGAAACTGCTCAATCAAATAACCGTTGGCTCCGTGCAACTCCACCCCGTCGAAACCCGCTTGCTTGGCCCGCTGGGCGCCGCGCCGGAATTCCTCCACCGTGTCCGCGATTTCACGTCGGGACAAAGCGCGCGGCACAGGATAGTCCGGCTGCGCGCCCGGCGCCACATAGGCTTGCCCGACACCCGCGATGGCGCTCGGCGCCACGGGCGCCTCGCCGTTGGGTTGGAGATCGTTGTGCGATTGGCGGCCGACGTGCCAGAGTTGGATAAAGATTCTGCCACCCGCGTCATGCACGGCTTCCGTAACCCGCTTCCAGCCTTCGGCCTGCGCCTCCGTGTGGATGCCCGGCGTGTGATAATAGCCGTGCCCTCGGGGTGAAACCGGGGCGCCTTCGGTGATGATCAATCCCGCCGAGGCTCGCTGCCGGTAATATTCAGCGTTCAGCTCCCAGGGGAGATTGCCCGGCATGCGGGCGCGCATCCGCGTGAGCGGCGGCATAAGGATGCGGTTGGGCAAAGTGATCGAGCCGAGTTGCAGCGGGGTAAAAAGGTTGGGCGTATCCATAATTGTTCCGTTTTTTTAATTTTCGACTACCGTCACGGGCCTCACGCCGTTGACTCCTTCTTTATCGCACCTTTCAGCTAATCGTTAAAATCGTATGATACGATTGCAGTCATCGGATTTTACGATAAGCTATCGCGCATGGAACTCCGGCATCTCCGCTATTTCACCGCCGTCGCCGAGCAACTCAACTTCAGCGAGGCCTCCCGGCGTCTGCGCGTCGCTCAACCAGCCATCAGCCAGACCATACTCGACTTGGAAGATGAACTGGGGGTTAAGCTGCTGTTGCGCACTAAACGCCACGTCCAGCTTACGGTGGCCGGACAACTGTTTGCTCGCGAAGCGCGCGAGATTCTCCGCCGCGCAGGCGAGGCCGTCCGACTGGCGCAACGCGCCGCCCGGGGCGAAGTCGGCGGATTTAACCTGGGGTTTTTCGGATCGGCGATCGCCCCTATACTCCCGGAACTGGTGCAAAGTTACCGTCGCCAATTCCCGGAGGTCGAGTTGCGCCTTTACGAATTAACCCCCGAACAACAACTATCCGCCTTTGACACCGGGCGAATCGACCTGGCGTTCACCCGACCGCTGCCGCCGGAACGGACGGCTGATTTTCACCAGGAGACCATCTACATCGACAACTTGGTTATCGCATTACCCGCCAACCATCCACTGGCCGGACAAAAGCGCGTTCGCCTGAAAAGCGTCGCGCGCGAGTCTTTCGTGCAGTTCCACCGCCAAGGGGCGCCGGGGCTGTACGACGAAGTGATCGCCACTTGTCGCCGGGCGGGTTTCTCACCCAGGGTCATCAACGAACCAGACTTCATGGCCACGGTCTTAACCTTGGTGGAAAGCGGATTAGGCGTCTCTCTGGTTCCCGGCAACGTGAAAAACATATGCCGTCCGCAGGTCGCCATCCGGCCGATCTCACCCCCATCCGCGCGGATACCCCTGTGCTTGGTGTGGCGCAAATCGGTCGCGAATCCCGCGTTGGAGGCCTTCATTGAAATCGTTCGGTCAAAAAAGGCCGCAATCCAAGCTTTGATGGGAAGCCGGGACTCACTCCGCCAGCCGAATCTTGAGCGATGAGCCCGCGCGACAGTGGAAAAGAACGAACCTAACCGCCCTTACCGGAAGGAGGCGACACGGGCGAAATAGGATACAGCTGATTTACGTTATCGGAACTTATATCTGCGTAAACATGTTGCCCCCGAATTGCGCCAAAAGTTATGTTACCCGGAGGGTGGGTGAAAGAGGTGAGGTTGCCTCGAAATGGTGGACGGAGAATCGGGCTAAAGTGCAACCTGAAAACCAGCAAAGAAAACGCTAATAAACCGCGGGCCCAATTCGATGAAATGTTCAAACGCGAAGCCGTCCAGAACTGGCTGGCTTTACCTGACGGGCATCCTGGACCTTTACCGCCGCAAAATCTGGGCTATGGGTCCGCGCATCGATACGGAGCTGGTTTTAAACGCGTTCCACATGGCGGTGCGCCACCGCCAACCCCCGCGAGGGCTGCTCTTTCACTCCGATCGCGGGGTTCAATCTGCCAGCGCCGATTACCGGGGCGCGCTCGGCCAGGCCGGCCGGGTCGCCTCCATGAGCCGCCAAGGCAACGGCTACGATAACGCCGCCATGGAAAGCTTCTGGAGCACCCTCAAATGGGAACTAGTTTTCCGCCGCCACTTTGCCAGCCGGCTTCAGGCTCAATCCGAGATTTTCGATTACCTCGAAGTCTTCCATAATCGCCAGCGTTCTCACAGCGCTTTAAATTTCGGTTCTCCGGTTGACTTTGAACTCCAAATAAACTAACCATTAATCGAACCGGATTTACTGTCCACTTTATTGAGGCAAGCCCAAGCCACCCTATTCTCGAAAGACCAGGTTCAGTGTCGAAGCCTAAAGTGCCACAAACAGACGCCGATCGCTTGTGGAAGCCGGGATTGTTCCGACTTTTCCTGAGCCATATATCTGCCGGCAAAGCAGAGGTAGCTGAACTCAGCAAGCAATTACGCCCATTGGGGGTTTCAGCATTCGTAGCTCATAAGGATATTGAGCCCTCCCGACATTGGCAGAGGGAAATTGAGTTGGCGCTAAGTTCGATGCATGCACTTGCCGCATTGCTCACTCCCAATTTTCATAAGAGTAATTGGACCGATCAAGAAATCGGATTTGCTTTGGGCAGAGAAGTGATGGTGATTCCTGTTCGGATGGGCTTGGACCCATATGGATTTATTGGAATAATTCAGGGGCTGAATGTCAGTGTTAGTCACACGGAGATACTTGCTACCGAAATTGTCGCGCTACTCCTCAATAACAAGCTAACCTCTGAAACCATGAAGGATGCCTTGGTAGTGGCATTGGAGAAAGCGATGAATTACAAAGGAGCTATAGCAGCTTCGAAAGCACTCGAGAAAATCGATTATTTATCTCAGAAACAGGTATCGCGCATAGAATTATCATCTAAAAACAATGATCAAGTTGCCAATGCAACAGGGGTGCTTGGGCGGATTCAAAATATTGTGAAGAAATTCAATTCAGCAACCTCACAAGGCTCTGTGATTTAACGACTAAATATTATGAGTCTCTAGCATCTGCCTAACCTATCGCCCGACTGGATAGTTCCAATCGCTATTAATTTGCGCTACAGTTGGCGGATCTTTAATCCAGCCGCCATGCAGCATTCGTATTTTCCCTGAGGATGGGTTGACATTCGTGAGCTGGGGTTATAAACCAGGGAGGTCAGCAACCGTTAATCATATGCCCTGAGTGAATTCGGGTTTCCGTATGCCCATGGGGAATAGGGAAATTCGCTCGACTCGGGGCCTTCCCAGGGGGAGATGGTGTTGGGAATGACGATCCAGATTTATCTGCCCGATGGCAATCCGCGCGGGGTGAAGATCGCGGAGTTTACCAGCCGCATGGTCCAAGCGGTGCTGGTGCCCCGCGCGCAGGTGGAGTTTGCCTGTTCCCGGCCGGAGTTGGGGCATGTGGGGGTGTATTTCCTATTCGGTGAGGCGGGCGCGGGCAGCCTGGCCCAGCTTTACGTGGGCGAGGCCGAAGTGAGCGCGGCGCGCCTCAAGCAGCATCACCGGGAGAAAGAATGGTGGACGGCGGCGCTGGTATGCGTCACGAAAACGGGCGGGTTCACCAAGGCGCATGTGAAATATTTGGAATGGTTTTGCCACCAAGAAGCCCTGGCGGCGGGCCGGTTCCAGGTGGATAATTCCTGCGTCCCCACCAAACCGCATATCCCCGAGCCGATGGAGGCCGATCTGCGGGACCACTTTGAGACGATCCGCATCCTAGCGGCCACCCTGGGATACCCGTTGTTCGAGAAGATCACCCAGCCCGCCCGGGAACGCTTGCTGACCTGCCAAGGCAAACAGGCCCGGGCCACGGGCGAATACACGGAAGACGGCCTGGTAGTCTTCGCAGGCTCCACGTGCAACCGGGAGGAAGTAAAATCCATCCACGCCTACGGCAGCGTAATCCGCCAGCAATTGCAGACGGCGGGCATCCTGGCCCCCGACGGCCCCAAAACCCTGCGTTTCACCCAAGATCATATTTTCCCCTCCCCGAGCCAAGCCGCCATGGTGGTCCTAGCCCGCACCGCCAACGGCTGGGTGGAATGGAAATACCCCGACGGGAGGACGCTGGATGAGGGGGAGAGGAGTTGAATATGCCACTGATCTAAACGCATCGTAAAATGGGTGCAAATGATTGAGCACAATGTAATCGACCATTCAACAATAGTGTTTAATTATATGAAGAGCCAAAATCCGACGTATTGGTGAACAGTCGGGTTTGCTTGGTAAATAAACAGAGGGTGCCAACATGATAACAATCAAACTGCCGACGGGTATTTTTAAGTATGATCCCAGCAAGCCGCTGGGGAGAAAAGGTGGTTTTGGACAGGTTTTCTTGGGCACCGCGAATTCAGGAGAAGTGGTTGCGATAAAAAAGCTTCACGTATCGGCCAAAGAGGCTGGCCACCGGGAATTAAACATCGCTTCAGAATTACAAGGGAGAGAATTCGAGCATGTTGTTCCTTTTATTGATTCCGGGGTGGACGCGGATACCGGAGATTATTATATCGTCATGCCAAAGGCAGAAGGCAGTTTACAGGAACTAATCGACAAAAACCGCCCGCAACCTCCTGCCGCTTCAGCAGGAATAATGCTTCAAATCATTAAAGGCCTCCAGGAAGTCCGTGACTTGGTTCATCGCGATTTAAAGCCCGACAACATCTTGTTCCATCAAGGAAAGTGGAAAATCGCTGATTTCGGGATCGCCAGATTTATAGCGGACGCTACATCTAATAATACAGTAAGGGGATGGATGAGCGATCATTACGCCGCCCCAGAACAATGGCGATTAGAGCGCGCAACCAACGCAACCGATATTTATGCCCTAGGCTGCATTGGTTATTGTCTCATATGCGGCACTCCACCGTTTACTCGTGACCCAGAAAGCGAACACCGAGGGGCAAAAGTCCCTGACTTTGAATGTGCTGACAATCGGCTAAAGAGTCTTATCACTACAATGCTTCGCAAACCACCAGAAAGCCGCCCAAGTCAAAATCGTATCCAAACAATTCTGGCTGAGATCGTGAATAATCCCATTATTCCTAGCACCAACGATTCGTATTTGGCCTTGGCTGCGGCTGATGCTTTGGTTGCACAGCAAGCTCAAAATGCAGAATCTATTGAAAACGGAAAAAGGATTATACTCGAAAAGCGAAACCGCCTCGCTGTTAGCGCTTTTGAGATTCTAGATGAAAACGTTGAGCGTCTATGGAAAAAAATATCCAAGAACGCTGTGATGGCTAAAAGGGATGGTCCTTACCCTCAAAATGTTATGTTTAGCGTCGAGTTGGGTAATGCTAACATGTTAATCGATTTTGGAATGTGTTTAACCAACTTCCGTAATAGTCCCGCCTTCGAGATAAATAGGTTTAAGCATTCAGGATGGGATGTAATCACAATGTCAATATTGTCCATAAAACAGCACTCCAATCCAGCCTATCAGTGGAGCGCATCCTTGTGGTATGCCAAATTGAAAGGTGGGCAGGATTATCGATGGTATGAGGTTGGCTACATGAAGCCATTTAACCAAAGTGAGAATCAGCCATGTTGTGCTAAAGATCCCGAAGAAGCCGATGCAGCGGCTTCAAACATATTGGGCACAACGGCAATCGCATATGGTCCTTGGCCCATTGATGATGAGCAGGAAGATGAGTTTCATGAACGCATGACCTGGTTGCTTGCTAAAGCCGCAAATAACCAACTATTTTGTCCATCTTCACTTCCAATAAGGCAATGGCCTCCCAGTATTTAAAAAACTAGGTGCGAAGATTTACCATAGAGGTGATCAAAACGGATGGAACTAAAGGATGCCAATTAGGAAAATGAGCGCCAAAGAATACTCCGAGGATGCGCTGGTTGAACAGCCAGCCATCCAGCTATTTGCTGGCATGGGGTGGCAGACGATCAATGCCTATTACGAGGCGTATGGCGCGAGCGGCACTTTGGGGCGGGAAAATGCCGGAGAAGTGGTGTTAATGCGGCATTTGTTCCCGGCTTTGAAGAAGCTCAACCCGGGAGTGTCGGCGGAGGTAATACGGGAAGCAGCTGGGCTTGCCTCAATAAAGTGGACAGGAAAATCGGTTCAATTAATGGTTAGTTTATATGGAGTTCAAAGTCAACCGGATAACAGAAATTAAAACGCTGTGAGAACGCTGGCGATTATAGAAAACTTCGAGGTAATCGATGATCTCGGATTGAGCCTCTCGCCGGCTGCTAAAGGCGCGGCGGAAAACCAGTTCCCATTTGAGGGTGCTCCAGAAGCTTTCCTTGGCGGCGTTATCGTTGCCTTTGCGGCTCATGGAGGCGACCAGGTCGGCCTGGTCGAGTGCGCCCCGGTAATCGGCGCTGGCAGATTGGACTTCGCGATCGGAGTGAAAGAGCAGCCCTCGCGGGGGGTGGCGGTGGCGCACCGCCCTGTAGAGCGCGTTTAAAACCAGCTCCGCATCGATGCGCGGACCCATAGCCCAGATTTTGCGGCGGTAAAGGTCCAGGATGCCCGTCAGGTAAAGCCAACCAGTTCTGGACGGCTTCGCGTTTGAACGTTTCATCGAATTGGGCCCGCGGTTTATCAGGGTTTTCTTTGCTGGTTTTCAGGTTGCACTTTAGCCCGATTCTCGGTCCAGCATTTCGGGGCAACCTCATGATTCGTTGTTTTTGAACGGCAGGAGTGGAGTGTTAGGTTCAGTTTAAGAATGTAAAATGACAAAAGCAAAATGAGCTATCCACTTGGAAGAGGACAGCTCATTGACTGATGAATAAAGCAGCCTATTTTAAGGACTTGCTACACGTATAATGAGTATAACGAGCTATGAACAACCCAAACTTTCGCCACAGTTCAGGCATTTGTAGCAGGCGCCGTTGCGGACGGTGACATGGCCGCAGCCGGGGCACGTCGGGGCGTCTTGCTGGAAGTGCGCGATGGTCTGGCTCAGGTTGCGGTAGGCGGGGACGGCGGAGCCGTTGCCCCCGGTGGTGTGAACTTCGATGGCTTCGTCGTTGTCATCGGCGATGGGTAGTTCCGGGACCGGCCGGTTCACTTTTTTTTTGATTTCCTCGTGGAGGCCGGGGATCGCGAGTTCGGGTTGGTTGTTGAGCAGGGCTTGGCTCTTGCGGTATTCGACGCTGAATTGCAGGCCCATCCACCGGAACACGTAGTCGATGATGGAGGAGGCGTTGCGGATATCCGGGTTTTTAGTGAAGCCGGAGGGCTCGAAGCGCTGGTGGGCGAATTTGCGGACCAGGGCATCCAGGGGCACGCCGAATTGGAGGGCGATGCTGGTGAGGGTGGCCACGCAATCCATGAGGCCGCCGATGGTGGAACCTTCTTTGGCCATGGTGATGAAGAGTTCGCCCGGCTGGCCGTTCTCGAACAGGCCGACGGTCAGGTAGCCTTCGTGGCCGGCGATGTCGAATTTGTGGGTGACGGCGGTGCGAGTCTCGGGCAGGCGGTGGCGCATGGGCTTGCCCAGTTGTTGGCGCAGGCCGGCGATGGTTTCTTGGAGCTCGTGGATTTTGGTTTCGAGGCCGGCGGCTTCTGTTTCCTCCGCCGCGGCGGCGGACCCGGCGCCTTCGGTGGTTTTTTTGGTGTTCAGGGGCTGGGAGCGCTTGGAGCCATCGCGGTAGATGGCGACGCATTTGAGCCCCATTTTCCAGGCCTGCACATAGGCGTCGGAGATGTCCTCCACCGTGCAGTTGTTGGGCATGTTGACGGTTTTGGAGATGGCGCCGCTGATGAACGGTTGGGCCGCGCCCATCATTTTGAGGTGGGCCAGGTAGGGAATCGAGCGCTGGCCGCGGTAGGCCTTGAACGCGCAGTCGAACACGGGCAAATGCTCGGGCTTGAGGCCGGAGGAAACCTTTTTACCGCTTTCCTCGACGTCTTCGATGGTGTCGAATTTCTCGATGTGGGCGACGATCGCGGTGGTCTGCGCCGGGCTATAGCCGAGGCGGCGCAGGCCTTCGGGCACGGTGCGGTTGACGATTTTGAGCATGCCGCCGCCCGCCAGAAGTTTGTATTTCACCAGGGCGATGTCCGGCTCGATGCC
>DBTJ01000026.1 GCA_002306985.1 Verrucomicrobia bacterium UBA1319 | reverse complement strand
GAACCCGGCCTCGCGGTCGCCGTGGGCGGCCTGGTTCAAGTTCATGAAGTCCATGTCGATCTCGCTCCACGGCAGGTCGCGGTTGAACTGCGTGTGGAGGTGCAGGAAGGGCTTATTTAAAAGCGAGAGGCCACCGATCCACATTTTGGAGGGCGAAAACGTGTGCATCCAAAGGACGAGACCCGCGCACTCCGGCGTGTGGTTGGCGTCGAGGGCAAGCTGGCGAATTTCATCCGGCGTCTTGACGACTGGTTTGAAAATCAGCGGCAGGGGCAGGCGCTTGGAGGCGTTGAGGGCCTCGACGATTTTCGTGGAGTCCTCGGCGACTTGCGCAAGGGTTTTGGGGCCGTAAAGGTGCTGGCTGCCGGTGACGAACCAGATTTCCGAAGGTTGGAGTTTCATATGAAAAAAGTCAGTTGGCGGATTGTTTGATGGCGATGAGGTCTTTCATCACGCGCGAGAGATCGGCGGATTTATTGACGCCGCCGAAGGCGTCGTGCAACTCTCGGTAGAGGCGGTAGAGCCGCTCGTAGACGGCCTGGTTTTCGGGGATAGGCGCGTAACAAACGGGTTTGATGGAGGTCATGGCTTTTTGGGCCGTGGGGAAATCGGGGTGCCCGCCGCGTTCCGGGCCCGCGAGCACTGCGGCGGCGACGGCCGAGCCGAGCGCGCAAGCCTGGGCGGAGCCGGAGACCTGCATGGCACATCCGGTAACATCGGCGTAAATCTGCATCAGGAAGGCGTTTTTTTCCGCGATTCCGCCGCAGCAGACGACGCGCTGAATGGTTACTCCGTACTCCCGGATACGCTCAATGATGGCGCGCGCGCCGAACGCGGTGGCCTCGATAAGCGCCCGGTAAATTTCCGCCCGCGTGGTGTGGAGCGTCTGG
Source organism: Verrucomicrobia bacterium UBA1319 (assembly GCA_002306985.1). Taxonomy (GTDB): domain Bacteria; phylum Verrucomicrobiota; class Verrucomicrobiia; order Limisphaerales; family UBA1319; genus UBA1319. Next base: position 1,989 of record DBTJ01000026.1, on the reverse strand, counting down.
CCCACGAGCAAGCCGGTTAGCATCGGATCGACGAGAATGGTCCGGTTGCCGTTGTTCCAGTCGAGCGCCAGGAGGCCGCTCTGGCCGGGTTTCTGGTCGCGGACCTGCTCCGTGAGGTCGCGGTGGGTCGCGCCGTCGCCTTGCAGCACGACTTCCACCCACCATTTGAAAATATCGCCCACGGCCGATTGCCCGGCTTCGATGCCAAAGTAGCCGGGGAGGATCGCCCCGTTGACGATGCCGCAAATGCCGGGGATATCAGGCACGTTGCGATCCGCGCGCACCACGGTGCAGTCGCAGGTGGAGGTGCCGATGGCTTTCACGAGCACGCCCTCGTCCACTCCGCTCCCAATGGCCCCATAGTGTACATCGAATTCCCCAATGGCAATCGGGGTGCCAACGGGAAGGCCGAGCTTCGCCGCCCACTCCGGGCAGAGCGTTCCGGCGGCCTCGGTGGCGTCGTAGGCCCTGGCGTAAAGGCGACCGCGCAATTCGGCCAGCTTAGGGTTGAGGAACGTAAGAAATTCTTCGTCCGGCAGGCCACCCCAATCCTCGGCGTAGAGGGCCTTGTGACCGGCGGCGCAAATGCCCCGCTTGACCTCCGCCGGGGTCCGGGCTCCCGCCAGCACGGACGGGATGTAATCGGAGAGTTCCACCCAGCTATCGGCGGCCGCAAAGACTTGGGGGGCGGTGTTGAGGCAGTTCCAGATTTTCGACCAAAACCACTCGGAAGAGTAGGTGTTGCCACACTTGGCGATGTACTGCGGGCGGTACCTCGCCGCGAGCTCGGTGATGCGCGCGGCCTCGCGGTGGGAAGTGTGATCCTTCCACAGCCAGCACTGCGCGGCCAGCTCGTTTTTCCAACGCGGATCGAGCGCCAGCGGGACATTGTGCGCATCCACCGGAATGGGGCTGGAACCCGTGGTATCCACCCCGATGCCGATGACCTGAGCTGGCGAAAACCCGGGGACCTTCGCCGCCTCGGCCAGCGCGCCCAGGACGCTATTTTCCAGGCCAAAAAGGTAGTCGCCCGGGTGCTGGCGTGCGAGCTGGGAGTCCGACGGATCGAGCAGGATGCCCTGTTCGCCGCTGGGGTAATTGACAACGCTGGTCCCGAGTTCGCGGCCGTCGCGGCAATCCACAATCAAGGCACGGACGCTGTTGGTGCCGTAATCTATTCCGAGGGTGTATGACATATCGATAAGTTCAAATTATTGAAACCCCTTCCAGTTGTAAACAATCTCGTCACTTGATAGTAATGTTCAGGTCTCCTCTTCTCTATTTTTGAAATAGGATGGGCTCTTCCCTACCCTCTAGGTTGATGAAACCGATGTCTATTGTTGTCATGGATTTCAAAATATTCCTGAGGAAAAACTTCCAATTCGGGCAACTTTTACCAGATCTAATATTACGGTATATGCCGCCCATATACCACTTACTCATAGCCACCAACAGGCAACAGAATTTAACAGGAAAACAGCTTCCCGATTGGACCATTTTCCATGTAACCGTATGGAATAGACCAGCGAAGACGATGCATCTTCGCTGGTTTTCGTTAATACGTACGAAAGCTTACAGCAATTTGCCGATGAACTTTTCCAGTTTGATAATGTCAACCGCGAATTTCCGAATACCCTCAGCCGTCTTCTCCGTCGCCATTGCGTCGTCATTAAGTAAGTAACGGAAGGTCTTTTCGTCCAGCGATATCTTTTCGATAGGCAACGAAAGAGCCTCGCTGGGGTTAAGCTTGCGAATGATCGGCTCATGCGAAGTGGCCAACTTGGCTAGCAAGTCGGGGCTAATAGTCAAAAGATCGCAACCCGCCAACTCCAATATTTCCCCGGTGTTGCGGAAGCTGGCCCCCATCACCTCCGTCTTGTAGCCGAACTTCTTATAATAGTTGTAAATGGTCGTGACAGATTGGACGCCTGGGTCTTCACCTCCAACGTAGTCGCGCTTGTTGGCTGATTTAAACCAGTCATAGATGCG
>DBTJ01000065.1 GCA_002306985.1 Verrucomicrobia bacterium UBA1319 | reverse complement strand
AAAAGCGACGCAACAAAACTCCAGCCAATTGCGAGACACTACACTAGCCGAACCCAGCGACTCCGCTTCCCCGAAACCCTATCCCACCTAATGGCACCCGTCAGCGGCACATTCGCGCGGGTAATCGAACCCCGGGTATAACGGCCCCTTATTTTGCGGCGAATCTGGAAACGATATCAGTTGCCGTCGAATGACATGCAACAATTAGGGACACCACGACAACGCAGGGCGAACAATGAACAAAGCAGGGTGAGCGCAGCCCTCCCAAGAGGCGCATATTAAAACTGTGCTTGATCGATTCATTAAGTTTGAAATGATCCCAGACATGCGCCCCAAGCGTCTTGTCCCCAAGTTCTACGCGCCCCGGATTGAGCACGCCCACGGGGATTTTCCGCGCCCCAAGGCGGCCCGCCCAGCCCTATGAATACCCCTCGCCGCGTAAAAATCACGTTGCGTGGCGCGGTGCAAGGGGTCGGTTTCCGGCCGTTCGTGTTTCGGCTGGCGCGGGAAATGGAACTCACCGGCTGGGTGCTGAACACCGCCCAAGGCGCCGCCCTGGAAGCCGAGGGAGCGGAAACGGCGCTCACCACGTTCATCCACCGACTGAAGACCGAAAAACCGCCCGCCGCGTTTTTCTCCGGATTTGAATGCGCGTGGCTGGATGCGGCCCATTATCCGCAATTCGAAATCCGCCCGAGCACGGGCGGCGAGCGCACCGCCGTCGTGCTGCCCGACATCGCCACCTGTCCCGATTGCCGGCGCGAACTCTTCGATCCGGCCAACCGGCGTTACCGCTATCCGTTCATCAATTGCACCCACTGCGGGCCGCGCTACAGCATCATCGAAGCCCTGCCATACGACCGGTCGAACACCACGATGAAGGCGTTTACACAATGCCCCGCGTGCCAGGCGGAATACGAAGACCCGCGTGATCGGCGCTTTCACGCCCAGCCCAACGCTTGCCCGGTCTGCGGCCCGCAACTCGCCTGGTGGTCCGCCAACGGCGACGCGCTGGCCACGCAAGTGGCGGCCCTGGAGCAAGCCGTCACCGCCATTCGCGCGGGCAAAATCGTGGCCATCAAAGGCATCGGCGGGTTCCAATTGCTGGCCGACGCGCGCCAAGAAGCCACCCTGCGCCAATTGCGGGAACGCAAGCATCGCGAGGAAAAACCACTGGCGATCATGTGCCCGGACCTCGCCTCGGTTCGGGCCTATGCCGAACCTTCTGAACTGGAAAGCCAACGTTTGCAAGCGCCCGAAGCGCCCATTGTATTGCTGCGCAAACGGACCAATGCCGCCGCACCCCTCGCCCCGTCGGTGGCTCCCGGCAACCCTTACCTGGGCGTCATGCTCCCCTACTCTCCTTTACATCACTTATTACTCAATGACTTAGGCTTCCCGGTCGTGGCCACCAGCGGCAACCTATCCGACGAGCCCATTTGTATTAACGAGCCCGAGGCGGTCGCGCGGCTTGGGGGAATCGCCGATTTTTTGCTGGTGCACGATCGGCCCATCGCCCGCCAAGTGGATGACTCGGTAACGCGGGTCATGGCGGGACGGGAACTCCTGTTGCGCCGGGCGCGCGGGTACGCGCCGCTGCCCATTGAGCTAAAGAACGCCCCAACCGCCATGCTCGCCGTCGGCGCGCACTTAAAGAATACCGTCGCCATAAGCATGGGCACTCAGGCAATCCTCAGCCAGCATATCGGCGACCTCGACACCCCGGAAGCTTTCGCCGCTTTTCAGCAAAGCCTCCACAGCCTCAAAATATTGTACGATTTTTCTCCCCGCGAAATCGCCAGCGACGCGCATCCGGCCTACCGCTCCACCCAATACGCCCAAGAGTTGGGCCTACCGGTCTTTGCCGTCCAACATCACTATGCGCACATCTGCGCTTGCCTGGCGGATAACGAGCTGGAGCCCCCGGTGTTAGGCGTGGCGTGGGATGGTTCCGGCTACGGCTTAGACGGAACCCTCTGGGGTGGAGAATTTCTGCATGTTATGGGGGAATCGTTCCGGCGGATCGCCACTTGGCGTGCTTTTCCGCTGCCGGGAGGCGAGACGGCCGTGCGCGAACCTCGCCGCTCCGCCTTGGGTCTGCTTTACGAAATGTTCGGGCCGGCCGCGCTGGAAATGAACGACTTACCCACGCTCCAAGCCTTTTCGGATACGGAGAAAAAGGTGCTGCGGACCATGCTGGAAAAAGCGGTTAACTCCCCCCGCACCTCCAGCGTGGGAAGGCTGTTCGACGCAGTCGCTTCCTTAACGGGCGGCCGCCAGCAAATGCGCCACGAAGGCCAGGCGGCTATGGAGTTGGAATTCGCCTTGGAGGGGGTCGAAACCACGGAAACGTACCCGATTCGCCTCCTGCCCGCCGCGCCCGAGGGTTCCCCGGCGGCGGCGACCGCCCGCCGGCCCGATGTCCTGGGCAATCCCACCCCGGCGATTATCATTGACTGGGAACCGATGATTTGGGGTATTGTGGAGGATGTCCGCCATCAAACCGCCTCGGGTATGGTGTCGGCCAAATTTCACAACACTTTGGCCGAAGCGATCCCCGCGGTGGCCCGGTTGGCGGACCTGGAGCGCGTGGCGTTATCCGGCGGCTGCTTTCAGAACCGGCCTTTGCTCGAACGGGCGATCGCACGGTTGAACCAAGCCGGTCTGCGGCCTTATTGGCATCAGCGCGTGCCCGCCAACGATGGGGGCATTGCTTTGGGACAACTGGCCGCGGCGGCTCGGCGGCGTAACGTAACCGATAAATATGTGTTTGGCAATTCCAGGTAAGATTTTAGAGATCCTCGGCGAGGATCCTTTGACCCGCTCAGGGAGAGTCAGCTTCGGCGGCGTGGTCAAAGAAGTGAATCTCGCTTGCGTCCCCGAAGCGACGCTGGGCGACTATGTGATAGTGCATGTCGGGTTTGCGATCAGCAAACTGGATGAAGAGGAAGCCCGGCAGGTCTTTCAGTATTTAGATAAATTGAACGAACTAGTGGAAGTGAAAGATGGCAACTAAAAAGTTTACGACTATCGATGGCAACGAGGCAGTCGCCTATGTTGCGTATAGAACCAACGAAGTCATGGGCATATACCCCATCACTCCGTCGTCCAACATGGGCGAATGGTGCGACCAGTGGGCCTCCGAAGGGGTGAAAAACCTCTGGGGCACGATCCCGCAGGTTGTGGAAATGCAAAGTGAGGCCGGCGCCGTGGGCGCGGTGCACGGCGCGCTTCAAACCGGCGCGCTCACCTGCACTTTCACCGCTTCCCAGGGGTTGCTGCTCAAGATCCCCAACATGTACAAGATCGCCGG
>DBTJ01000196.1:4837-6298 GCA_002306985.1 Verrucomicrobia bacterium UBA1319 | reverse complement strand
GATAAAATCGATCGCGCTTTCGGGAGCGGAAAAATGACAGGACCTGATTTACCAGCCAAAGGCTCCGGAGGGGCGAGGGTGGTTAAAACGGGTTCGCATGACACCAGGGATCGGACAGGTCATTGGTATTCGAGGTGCGGGTGCAAATGGGATTCAGCGGATCGTCGATCAAAGTATTCGAATAATTCGGCGCTCCATAATCAAGCGAGCCATGGGCGGCTTGCGCGTCAAAGATGCAGGTTGACCAGGGGATTTGGCCATTCCATTCCTTGAGGTGTGGATCGTAGTGCGAGCCAATATTACCCAAGCCCGTGCGTGTGAACGTATTGCCCTTCGCGGTGCATCCTTCGCCCCGATCTTGGAAATAAATGCCGGCGCAGGCGATGTCGCTAAAGCGATTGTTTTCGCAGCGTATATTCGATGGTACCGACGTGGATTTGGAATCATTGCAGATCGTAATCGCGCTGTCGCCCGAGACGTGGAAAGCATTATACCGAACCCATATATTGCTGGAGTATCCATCGATATTCACATGTTCAATCGAGCGCCATCCTAGCAAACTCAGGCTGCTGTCCGGAGGCAGGATATCCCAATAATTCAAATGCACTCGAATGGAGTTGTTTTGCGGTTGGCCGGTCCAATTCACGCGCGCCGCGTTTCGCAGGCTGCCACCCCAGGTACCCCAGCATTGGTTGGAATGGGCGCTGGTGACCCAGAGTGACACTTGCGCCTGGTTGGCCATATTGGTGAAGAGATAATTCGCCTGGCTATTGACGTAGGGTTGAGTGGCGACGGACAGGGCGTTTGAGAATAAGTTGCTTTCGATGTTGCCGCTGGCAAATGCGCCGGAGGTGGCCCCGGACAGAATTCCTCCGCCACGCACTTTAACGCTGAATCCGCAAATATTGTGAAATTGGTTTCCCGTCACCTGGAATCGGCGGTCGTTGTTGATGGATAAAGCTTCAGATACGTTTTCGGGAATATCCGAATGGAAAAGGTTGTCGAGAATGAAAGTCTCCGTTCCTTCATCCCTTAGAAAATTGCCCGCGCCGCCATAAAAGTTGCAATGCCGGATGGTGTTACGCGTGATAGTTTGGGTGGCGCGGACCAAGGCCAAATAAGTCATGGGCAAGTTCTGGCTGCTAGTCAGGCCAAGGTTTTCGAGGGAACATTCGCTATGTTGAAGGCAAAGGCCAAAGGCGATTTGATTAAGTGGAAAATGGAATACGAGGCGCGCCAGGGGGGTGGTGTTGCCAGATCGAGCATCGGCATAAATCCTTTGACCGTCGTGCGCCGTTCGCAAGCCGCTGGTCAAATGGTAAGTGCCGGGGGCGAAGCGCGTGCTGGCCCTGGTTAAGGACGCATAACGAATGCCATGGCCCAGAGCTTCGTTGAGAGCCGCCGCGTTTTCAGCCGGGCTGGAACTGTTGCAGACGGCGACAATGAAAGAGGTTGTACTCG
>DBTJ01000196.1:3686-4571 GCA_002306985.1 Verrucomicrobia bacterium UBA1319 | reverse complement strand
AAGGTGGTTGGTATCGGTCACCGACACGGTGATTTTAGCCGCGCCCGCCTGGGCAACGGGGACTATGGTCAAGAGGCGATCAGTGCCCCTTGGAGAGAGCGAAATACTCGTTTCGGGTAGCAACGCCGGATTGTCTGAAGTGGTTGCGACCAGGAGGGCATTGGGTGTCTCGGAACCCGCAATCGAAATCGAAAAAGTGGAATTCGACACCATCGCTTGGTTATCGATCGCCGCAATGGTAGGCGCGGAAGGCGTGGGTAGATTTGCCGCGGCATTTCGTTGAGTGTTAGCCAGCCAGATAAATGTCAGGATGACGAGGCTAACCGGTGGCTTAATGATGCGCATGATCTCAAGTAACGATTTCATGCGGTTACCAATTTGAGGGGCAGATAGAAACTGAATTGGCTGCCTTGGCCAGACTGGCTGTCAGCCTGCATAAACCCTCCATGACCTTTCACGATGCCTAGGGCGGTCGCCAAGCCCAAGCCTACTCCTTGGCCCACGTCTTTGGTCGTATAGAAGGGATCGAAAACTTTGTCCAATACTTCGGGGGGCATGCCGAAGCCCGTATCGCTGACCATGACTTTGATGAATGAACCAGGCCTCGCGCCGGGCACCGCATAAGCGGTTTTTGCGTCGAAAGTAATGGGGCTGGCGATGAGCGTCAAAGTGCCGCCCGACTTCATCGCGTCAAAGGCATTGCCGCATAAAATACTCAGGGCTTGGTGCAATTGAATTTCATCCCCGGGAATTTCTGGCAGGTCACTGGAAATATCGGCTTGGATCGCGACTTGGGGGGGCTTTTGCCGCCGCAGATTTTGCAGGAAATCTTCCAGGAACCGGCTGATGGCCACCCAGGTCACCGCCACCGGGGTGCCGCGCGCA
>DBTJ01000196.1:585-3420 GCA_002306985.1 Verrucomicrobia bacterium UBA1319 | reverse complement strand
AAGTATGCACTTGTTTGACGATGTTAGCCCCGCGCTGAGCGCTAATTTGCATCGTCTCCAAAATGGAGAGCAATTCGGGTTCTGTCAGCCGGTCTTTCAGGAGTTGAAGTCCCATGATGATGGGACCTAAAGCGTTGTTGAGATCGTGGGCAATGCCTCCCGCCAGCAAGCCGATGCTTTCCAGCCGCTGGGTGCGCTGCAAATGAACTTCCAATTTTTTTCGTTCGGTCAAGTCGACGCTGACCACGAGCACCGATTTGGGATTCCCCGCCTGATCGCGCACGAGCGTCCAATGGCTCTGGACAATCACCGCGGATTGGTTGCGCCGGAGCATCGACATTTCCCCGCTCCACTCCTCCCTTTCCAGCACTTGGCGGCGGGCTTCCGTCCATTGGTTCGAACCCGGGGCGAAGAGCAGAAATTCGACGCTTTGTCCGAGCGTTTCCTCTAAAGCCCAGCCGAAAAGATTCTCGGCGCTACGATTCCAATAGACCATGCGGCCGCTCAGGTCATGCACGTAGATGGCGTCCCGGGCAATATCCAGCAAAGCGGCTTGCTCGCGAATGCGTTCGTCCGCTCGCTTATGGCTGGTAATGTCTTCCAGACAAATGAACAGCGCCCCTTGTTCGGCGAGGCGCAAGCGCGCCACCGAGACCAGCAAGACCACCTCTTGTATGCCTTGCGTGCGCCGGATGGATAGGCGAATTTCGTGCCGCCGGATTTGCACCGATTTGGATCGGCAATCTTGGATGGCTAGATTTAAGGGGCACAGTTTGCAGACTTCATGGTTGCCGCATTCGCCGGGCAGCATGCCGAAATTGGCGCATCCAATCACTTCGCCGATGCGTTTTTCGGCAATCCGCCCCGCGCGGGCGCCGGTGAATTCCTGCACGGCTTGATTGAATCGGCGCACCCGATTATCGTCGTCCAACAGCAGGAGCATCATCGGCGCATGGTTATAGATCGCCGAGAGTTCGGCCTGTCTTTGCCAAAGCTCTTCTTCGGCGGTCCGCCGCTCGGTGTTATCGGTTTGGGAGCCGGCCACGCGCAGGGGGCTGCCATTGGCGTCCCTGGCCACGACTTTGCCTCGGCAAAAAATCCAGCACCAATCGCCGGTTTGAGTTCGCATGCGATGCTCGGATTCGAAGGTCGACCAGCGGCCGGCGATATGACCCTGCATTTTTTGCCAGACGGCATCCCAATCGTCGGGATGAACCAGCCATTTCCACGAACTGATATTTTGCTCAATCTCACCGGGGGCGTAGCCGAGCATTTCGGCCCATCGCGGGGTGAATTGAAACTGTCCGGAGGAAATGTGCCATTCCCAAAAGCCGTCGTTACTGCCTTCCACGAGTGAACGCAGCCGGCGTTCATTGGCGCGCAAAGCGGCCAAGTCCAATTCGCGACGCACGGCGAGCGCGAGTCGAGCCCATTGTCCGCGCGGCAAAAAATCCCGCGCGCCCGCGCCCAGCATTTCCATGGCTTCCGCTTCCCGAGTGGTATCGCCCATCGCGATAAACGGGATCTCGCAATCCTGTTCCCTGAGCACGGCCATGGCTTCAAATAGAGAAAGCGACGGAGAAGGGTGATGAAAACCGAGCGCGATATCGAAGGTGTCGCTCGCGAGGGCTTCGGACAAAGCGGCAACCGTCTCCACTTTTTTGCAGAAGGCGTCATAGCCGCTTTCGCGCAAAACCTGGAGCAGCTCGCCAGCTTCGTCGCCGAAGCTAGCCACAATCAAGATCCGAATCGGCGTCATGCTTTCTAACGGGCGCGCGTTCCCCATGGCACCCATTTCCTGACAGGAGAACGACCTTAGCATGAACCTGGCGCGAAGCAAACTTTACCGTGAATAGTCGAATCGGACTTTGTTGGGCCTTGGACCGCCTGGGCGGTTTGGCGGTGATGGCAGTCGCTGGCGATCTACCGCGCTTGCTCCCAAATTAAGTGTTTCTCCGGTACTGTTTGCCCGGCAGTTGGCGTATGAGGCGTTTCATTTCCAGGCTAAATAAGGCCACCGTCGCGTTCGCGGCGCTGAGGCCGCTAAGCCGGATAATTTCATCGATGGTTCGTTCCGCGACGTCTACCGCCGCATACGCTAGGCGTTCGTTTTCCGTGAGTGTCATGGCGGGGAAAACGGGCGTTTCCGCCTTGGGTGGGCTCGGAAATAAGTACTCAAACTCGCTTAAAATGTCCTCGATTCCTTCGCACAGTTTGGCGCCTTTTTTGATGAGATCGTGGCAGCCTTTGCTCCGGGGGGAATCGATCCGGCCAGGCACGGCGAACACTTGGCGGCCGAAATCCACCGCCATATTGGCGGTAATCAGCGCCCCGCTGGTCAGATTGGCTTCCACGACCACCGTTCCCATGGTCATACCGGCGACAATCCGGTTTCGAATGGGAAAGGTCTGTTTATTCGCGGGCCGATTGAAGGGGAATTGGGTTATCACGGCGCCGCTCGCCGCGCATTGTTCAAATAAGGCGGCGTTTTCCGGTGGGAAGACCACGTTGATGCCGGTGCCCAAAACGACAATAGTCCGGCCTTTGGCGTGCAGCGCCCCCTGGTGGGCGGCGGTATCGATTCCGCGCGCGCCACCGCTAACCACGGTGACTCCGGTGTATGCCAGTTGATAGCCCAGTTTTCGGGCCGTTTCCTGGCCATAGTTCGTGGTCATTCGAGAACCCACCAGGGCGATGGCGTTTTTATCCTGTTCCAACAATTGGCCTTTGGTGTAAAGGACCAGGGGTGGATCGTAGATTTGCCGCAGCAGGGCCGGGTATTCGGCATCGGAACCGATGACTAATTGACACCCAAAATCGCTGGCGCGCTTCAGC
>DBTJ01000196.1:0-318 GCA_002306985.1 Verrucomicrobia bacterium UBA1319 | reverse complement strand
CGGCGCTGAGGTCGATACGGGTTTCCCATTGGCGGATCGATTCCGCGGTTTCCTCGCCAATGCCGGTCACGCGTTGCAGTTGGGCTTTGGACGCGGCCAGGATGTTGGCGGGCGAGTCGAAATGCTCCAGAAGTTGGCGCACTTTGACCGGGCCAACTCCATCGATCATGTTTAAAGCGACGAGCGCTTCGCGGGAATCCATGGATTCGAGTTACATAGGGGCGATAGGCAACGTTGGCAAGCGCATAATTCGAAAATTAACCGGCGGTCAGAGCAAATTCATGAAACAGGTATTAAGGTTGGCTTGGAAGCAGAAAC
>DBTJ01000120.1:28106-32479 GCA_002306985.1 Verrucomicrobia bacterium UBA1319 | reverse complement strand
GAAGGCGTCTATTAAAGTCGCAAGTGTTTTCCTCGAGCACGAAGGGTGTCCCCGCCAAGGGGATATGGAGGGCCCCCGCCAAGCCGGCCGCGGCTCCCGCGGCCGCGCCCGCGCGCCGGTTTTGTTTCGGCTCGCCAGCCAATCCCGCCAGGTTCGAGCCAAACGCACCCGCCAGTTGCACACTGGGCCCCTCACGACCCAAGCTAGCTCCACCACCGATGCTAATGATGCCCGCGATAAATTTCACCCACACGACCCGCCCGGGTACCCAGCCAAAATCTTTCCAAAACGCCAATTTCAATTGAGGAATCCCGCTGCCCGCCGCCGCGCGGCAAAATGAATGCAGCAGCCAGCCCACCAAAAGTGAGGAAACCATCATGGTGAAAAAGCTGCCCGCTAGAAAAACGGTCATCGAACGGCGGGACAGTTCAACTAGGCCGAGGCGGTAAAGCCAATTAATGCCCAATTGAAACACCACCGTCAAAAAACCGGCGCCAAGACCGTACAAGCACGTCTGCAATATCACGCGCGTCTGCCTGGGCAATTTCCGCCAATTGCATATAAGAAAGTCGAATGTCACCTGCATCCACAGTGTTATGCGATAGGCCATCCGGTTCAAGACGTTTATTTGTTGGGGACCACTCCGGATCGCAAAGAGAGCCGAACGGGAGAGAAAAAAAGAAAGCCGGCGAACATTTTCGCCGGCTTTCAGTGGTTGGATTTGTCGAATTTAGCGCGAACTAATTATTTGCCCCCGACGGATTGAAAATTGGGGTAGGCTTCATTGCCATGCTCGCCAATATCCAGACCTTCGATTTCTTCCTCGGGCGTCACGCGAACACCCACGGCTAACTTGATAAGGTACCAGATAATCAGGGCGCCCACGAAAGTGTAGAGCCCGACCCAGAACACGCCCTTGAGCTGAACCATGAATTGTTCGGCACGGGAAAGCTTGGTGGCCAAGCCCGCCACGTCGGTCGCGATTTGATTATCATAGAACAAGCCCAGCGCCAAGGTGCCCCACACGCCGTTAACCAAGTGAACCGAAAGGGCGCCCACCGGGTCGTCGACGCGGATTTTGTCAAAGAAGAGAACCGCCAGCACCACCACGATGCCCGCGATGAATCCGATGATGGCGCCGTTGGTGATGGAAACGAATGCGCAGGGCGCGGTAATCGCCACCAAGCCAGCCAAGCAGCCGTTGAGAATCATGGACAGATCAGGTTTCTTTAACAGAAGCCAAGCCGCGATCAAGGCTCCCAGCGAGCCGGTGGCGGCCGCCATGTTGGTGTTCACCAAAATATGGGCAATGGCCGAGCCGTTGCCTGCGGCCATGGTTGAGCCCGGATTAAAACCGAACCATCCGAGCCAGAGAATCAGCACGCCCAGGGCGGCGGAGGTCATATTGTGGCCGGGGATGGGATGCACTTTGCCATCTTTGCCAAATTTGCCCAAGCGGGGACCCAGCACGAGCACTCCGGCCAGCGCGGCCCATCCGCCCACCGAATGCACCACCGTGGAGCCGGCAAAGTCGCGGAAATTATGGGAGCCCAGAAAACCGCCGCCCCAAATCCAGTGGCCCGTGATGGGATACATGAACGCCACCAACAAGAAACTAAAAACGAGAAAGGAGCTGAATTTGATGCGTTCGGCTACGGCGCCGGAAACAATGGTGGCCGCGGTGCCGGCGAACACAAGTTGGAAGAAAAACTTGGCCCAGAGCGGCACCGGGGTCCAGTTGATCGCGCTATAAACTCCGGCGTACTCGGTGGTGGAGAATGGGTTCATCGACAGGTAATCTTTGCCGAGCGCGGGTGAGTTATCCGCGCCGCCAAGAAACCACAAGCCGCTTTGGCCCATGAAGCCGGAGCCATCGCCGAACATTAATCCCCAGCCTAACACCCAAAATGAGATGGTGGAGGCGGCGAACACAATGAAGTTTTTTGTCAGGATGTTGACGCAGTTTTTGGCGCGACAAAGGCCGCTTTCAACCAGTGCGAATCCCGCGTTCATCCAAAATACCAGCATGGCGGTTACGAGAACCCAGACCGTGTCCAAGCCAACCCGCAAATTACTGGTGTTTTCGAGCATAGCTTTAGCGGGATCGACCGGGGCGGCGGCCGCAGTCGCGGCGGCTGCGGTCGCGGCTGGCGCGATATCAGGTTTTGCTTCTTCCGCCGCGAGGCAAAGGGCCCCGGTAGCCATCACCCAGCCCAAGGTAATCAAGGTAATCAGTCTTTTCATTATGGTTATAGATTGTGGGTTAAAGTGATCTCACACGGCCGAATTGCCTTTTTCTTCAGTGCGGATGCGGATGGCCTCATCAACAGTGTAGATGAACACTTTGCCATCGCCGATTTTGCCGGTTTTGGCTGCTTTGATGATGGCTGCCACAGCCGCCTCTAGCTGGCTGTCACCCACCACGGTTTCAATTTTAATTTTAGGCAGAAAATCGACCGTGTATTCACTGCCGCGGTAGATTTCTGTGTGGCCTTTTTGACGGCCAAATCCCTTGACTTCACTTACAGTCATACCTTCGATGCCAATGTCACCTAAGGCGTCTTTAACTTCCTCCAATTTGAATGGTTTGATGATTGCTTCAATTTTCTTCATATACTACCCATGAGAATGGTTGCCAATGTGAATACTCGTCCAAGCACCCGTCATGCCAATGACACGGGATATTTCTAAATTACGTGGTTTTGTGGCATTTAGCGGGTTGCGCTTCATTTCATTATGTGCCACCGCTCCGGTAAGGGGTGGCTAATTATGCGCACCCTGCTCCATATCGCATTAGGTGATTCTTTTCTCGACAGCCCAATTGGCGAAAAACAAACAATTCTTTGGCTTAGCCCGATTGCCCGTTCCATTTCGGCGTAGGAATGAATTATGCTTAGGTATAGTTTACGAGTATATGATGGCTCGAAAATGACGGTGGGTGCGTGGTTTGCTTGGGCAATCGCGCGCCCCCGTTTTTTCATTTACTGATCAATCCTACGGATGGATCAGTAAGGATGTGGCGTCTAATCACCGCCTGAATTGGCCGGTCCGAATATCGAACATCGTGCTAATGTTGGTTGCTCCCGTGGTTGTTCCTCGATTCCTGCTGGTTGCCGTGGGGCGCTTAATCTGAATCGACGGTGATGGCCGAACCAAATGATTCGGTCATTTGCCTATGACTCTGGTTTTGCGCGATCCATGGTCCCAGCCGCAAGCTTCCCCAATTTTTTTGAATCCACGCTTGTTCCAGCGGGTGCCGTGAGCGTAATTTTAAGGTGATGTGCGACGAAATTCTTAACGTAAAAAGCGGTTTGCCCCGTATCGCCATGGTTTCGACGCATGGTTATGTGGCGGCCCAACCGCCTTTGGGCGCAGCCGATACGGGGGGGCAAGTGGTTTATGTCTTGGAACTCTCTAAAAAGCTCGCTCAATTGGGTTACGAAGTGGATATTTGGACCAGGCAGTTTGAAAATCAACCGCAGTTGGAACCGGTGAGCGAACGCGTTCGAATTATCCGAATGCCCTGTGGGGGGGCACCGTTTCTGCCAAAAGAGTACTTGTACGAAAAACTGGAGGAGTGGCATGAGCACGCCATGCGTTTTGTGCGCAAGCACAGCCTGCAATACCAGTTTGTGAATAGCCATTATTGGGATGCGGGGGTAGCCGGTCGAAGATTGAGCGATAGCCTGAAGACGTTGCATGTGCATACCCCGCATTCTCTGGGTATTTGGAAGAAGCGTCAGATGGAGACCGATTTCGCCGGCAATGAACAAGGTCTTGAAAAGAAATATAATTTCGGCAAACGCATCCACCACGAGCAATTGTTGTATCAGTCGGCCGAGTTGGTGATCGCCACCTCCCCCCAGCAAATGGATTTGCTCATCAAAGATTATGATGTCACCTCAGGCCGTTGCCGCATGATCCCGCCAGGTTATGATGACAACCGTTTTTTTGCGGTAAGTGAGGCTTCCCAGGAAAGCATCCGCCAGCGATTGGGCTTTGCCGGTAAGGTCATCCTTGCGGTTGGCCGATTAGCCAGAAACAAAGGTTATGATCTCCTAATCGAAGGTTTTGAATTAGTGGCAAAACGGGAGTCGCAAGCGGTGCTTTATATTGCGGCCGGAGGTGAAAATCTCACCGCCAATGAACGAACCATTCTCAATGAATTGAAAACCCAAATCGCGCGGCTGAATTTGCGGGAGCGCGTGCGTTTCTTGGGATTTATTCCCGACGACCAACTGGCCGATCATTACCGGGCGGCCGACGCCTTTGTGCTATCCAGCCGTTACGAACCTTTCGGCATGGCGGCCGTTGAAGCCATGGCGTGCGGCACTCCAACCGTGGTTACGGTTCACGGCGGGTTATGCCGGGCG
>DBTJ01000120.1:0-27851 GCA_002306985.1 Verrucomicrobia bacterium UBA1319 | reverse complement strand
GGTTATGCCGGGCGCTCACTTTTGGCCGCCACGCGCTATTCGCGGATCCGTTCGACAAGGAAGACTTAGGCATCACGATGGTTAAAATATTCCGGCATCCCCGACTACGAGCCCGCCTGGCCCGGATGGGGGCCCACAAAATGTGCGGCTTGTTCACCTGGTCGGGCATCGCGCATCAATTGCTGGCCGCGGTGGAGCATCGGGAAACCAGCAAAACCTTGTTTTACGACGGCGAATGGGAGGATCCCTGGCGGGATTCCGATTAAGACATTATTATTCACGCGATGAGCTCCGCCATAATCCGCCTGTTCTGTTCCGATCTGGACGGCACGTTGCTCGGCAATCCCGAAGCCACGCGCCGATTCAAAAGCGCCTGGGAAGCTTTGCCCAAAGCCGGTCGGCCGCTGCTTTGCTACGCCACCGGCCGTTTCGTGCAAAACGTGATCGACCTGCTGGCCGAACGCACCCTGCCATGGCCCGATTATATCATTGGCGGCGTGGGCACACAGATCTATGACGGGAAACGCAAGCGCCCCCTGAATGAGTTCAACCAGATGTTTTCCGCCAGTTGGGACCTGGGGAAAGTGGAAGCCATTGTGGGCGGATTCCCGGGGGTAAAACGCCAGCCTCCGGAGTTTTTGCACCCTTACAAATCGAGCTGGTTTTTAAACCAAGCGACGCCCGGCGTCATTGCGTCCCTGGAACAGCAATTGGCGGACGCGGGACTGGAGGTTGGGGTCATCTATTCCAGCGCGCGCGATCTGGATGTGCTGCCCAAGGGGGCAAGCAAGGGGGGGGCGTTGCGCTGGCTATGCGAACGCTTGAAATTACCATTGGACAGCGTTGTGGTGGCGGGGGACACCGGCAATGATAGCAGTATGTACTTACTGCCTGGCATCCGAGGTATCATCGTCGAAAATGCCCAGCCGGAGTTAATCGAGGCGGTGGTCCCAGTGCCCACTTTCAACGCGACCCGGGTGATGGCGGATGGCGTGCTGGAAGGATTGCAGCATTTTGGCGTTATTCCCGCTTCGCCCGGGCTTGAAACCTCCCGAATTCCCGCCCAGGAAATGGACGCGACTTTGCGCATGTTATTCAGCGAAGTGGCGCTAGGCTCGCTGACAACCTCCGAGCGAGATCTAATTAACCTTGGTTATCAACAAGCCTTGATCGCCATTCGAAAAAATATCACCCCCCTGGGTTTCTCCGCCTGTTCACTGAGTGATAATGAGATCACCGGCACCGATATCAATTATCGCAGCGTTTGGGCGCGCGATGGCGCCATTACGATTTCCGGAACCATCGATTTGCCCGATCCAGAAGTGCGCGCCGCGCAGGCAGCTACTTTGCGCACGCTCTTTGATCACCTAGCTCCCAACGGCCAGGTGCCCGCCAATGTGCGCATTGAGGGCGGCGTTCCCGAATACGGAGGCGTGGGTGGCATCTGCGCCATCGACAGCGGCCTGTGGGCGATCATCGCTTTTTACCTCTACGTGCGCAAGCATCAGGCCTTCGATTTGCTCGAAGAATACGCGGGCCGCTTGCAACAAGTGATGACTTGGCTGGGCGCTTTGGATAGCAATAATGACGGCTTGATTGAAGTGCCGGAGGCGGGGGATTGGACGGATCTGTTCGCCCGCAGCTATCACGTTTTATACGATGAAGTGCTATGGTACCGGGCCAACGTGGCTTATGCCCGGTTGCTGGAGTTTCGGAAAAAATTCGACGAAGCCCCCGTTTTCTTGCGCCGCTCCCAGTTGATCCGCGGAAAAATCCTGGCCGATTTTTGGCCTACCACCAAACCTTCCGCCGGTTCGACAAGCGTGGATTTTACCGATCGCCAGTTTTCATTGGGTGACGCCAGTTATTTGTTGGCGGAACTAACTCCTTTCGGTTTCAACTGGCGGTGTGATGTTTTGGGCAACATCCAGGCCTTTTTATCGAACGTGCTGGATGTGGATCGCGCCCGCACGGCCTTTAAATTCATGTGGGGCGTGGGCGTGAATGATCCCTATCCCGTGGCTAATTTGTATCCGCCGGTGCAATCCGGCGATCCAGACTGGCGCTCCTATTACACCGTCAATTTGCTTAACCTTCCCGGGCACTATCATAACGGCGGTATCTGGCCGTTTATTGGGGGCATGTGGGTGCGATTCATTCACCGGCTAGGACTTTATGATGTTGCTTGCCGCGAATTGTTGAAATTGGCGCAAGTGAACCGCCTGGGCAAAAACCAAGAGTGGGAGTTCAACGAATGGGTGCATAGCCGCACTGGCCGCCCCATGGGCAAGTGCTTCCAAGCCTGGTCCGCCTCATCCTATATTCACGCGTGCCAGGAATTGCGCTTGAGCCCGGAACAATTGGAAGCGGATTGAGCGTTAGCCAATCGGCTCCAGATTGCCGCTTACGCTGGCCCCCGGCGCGGCTCACACGGCCTTTGTCCCGGTTTCATTTAAAGGCGTTGGCACGGTACCGTTGAATTTCCACTCGGAATCTTGTTTCAGGTATACCGTCTGAGTCGGGAACGCGAAGTTGATTCCCTCCGCGTCAAACCGGCGCTTGATTTCGAGGTTTAGCAATTGGAACCCCAACAAATAGGCTTTAAAATCCGTTGAATTCCACCAGTGCACCACCAGGATATTCAAGGAAGTGCTTTCGAATTTGTTAAAGCAAATGATGAGGTCGGCGGTTTGAGGATGCGGCTTGAGCACTTCTTCCAGAATGGCCATGGCTCGCCGGACTTTCTCGACTGGCGTATCGTAGGTGATGCCCACGTTCATCAAGGTTTTGATATTGGGCCGGCCTGAAATGTTGGTAATCGTGGCGCTCCCCATGGTTTTGTTCGGTATGGTGACCAGATAACCGTCCAAATGCCGCACGCGAGTGCTGCGAAAACCAATCGTTTCCACGATGCCGTCCACATTGTCTATCTGAATGCGGTCTCCTACCTTGAATGGTTTGTCCATCAACACGGCCACGGCTCCAAACAAATTGGCCAGCGTGTCTTGGGCAGCCAAGCCAACCGCCAAACCGCCGATCGAGAGCGAAGCGATGAGCCCGGTGACGTCGAATCCAAGGTTTTGCGAAGTGACCAGCATGGCGACCACCACAATAAAGACTTTGAATGTTCTGCTCAGCAAAGGAAGCAGCTGTTTGCTGAATTCATGATTGTCAGCATTGGTGGCGCGCTCACTCCACAGGCCCATCAACATATCGACCGACTTGAGCAGGACATAGGTAACTGAACACGCGACAATGATTTTCAGGGCATTGGATAAAAACAGAGCCATCCCTTCAGGCCAAGAATACACCCTCATACCGATGTGTAAAAAAATCACGAAAGTGATCACTTTCACCGGTCCACGAACCAGATTCACCAGCAAATCATCCCACTTGGTCTCGGTTTTTTTCGCCCATTTTTGGACCCGCTCCCGAATGAAATAATCAAGCAACTTGGCGACGTAGAATGCCAGGAAGATATAAATGAATGAGGCAAACAATTGCCAGAGAGGAATGCCTGCGAACGGGCGGGCCGCCAGCCAAGGTATCCGGTCCAATCCAAAAGAGAGCCATACTTCGGAAGCGGAAACAGCCGCGGACATGTTTCCGTTGGCGGCTACGGGTAGGTTTTGAGCATGTGCCACTGCGTTCCAGAGAACGGCTGTCAAAACACTGGAGCGAATGACTGCGGGATTTGAATTGCGTGTCATATTTTTGAATTTAAAAGGCTTCTCAAAGCGGGAAGCGGGCGCTGGATCCGCTCCCTAAATTAAGAGTCTGGGTGATTTAATTTATGGTTCCCTCATTGTCAAGCCGCACGGCGTCGCTTAATTCCACCATGATGTTCGGCATGGCTGATTGCACGCTGTTCCAACTGGGAATCAACGGCGACCACATCGGGTCTTCCAGAAAGGCGTGCTCAGCCTCGCGAATGCTGCGAACGAAGGTGGCCACGGCTTTTTCTTCTTCGTAGCGCGGGAAGACCATCCCGTTGATTGCGGAATCCGAAGCATAGAATCGGAGCGTGTCCTCCGCCTGCCGAAGATAGGCGCTAAGCAGAGTGTCAAGCAGGCCGGAGTCAATCTTGATGCCTTCGGCGGCCATGCGGCGAAAGATGGTTTTCGCAATATCGATAGCCATTTTATTCAGACCTTTATCGATGTCGCGTGGCGACAGCTCTTGATGCTTGTGATCGTAATTACCGCATAATTCGGACTGGCAGATGGCTCGAGGCGCCGCGTTGCGATAAACTTCGGTCAGAATCCCCACTTCGAGCGCCCAGTCGTGAGGTATACGCAAGCGCCGCACCAAATCGATATCCAGAGATATTTCCCCGGCCATGGGATAACGAAAGGTGTCTAAATAAACGAAAAACGGCTGCATGCCGAGCATGCTTTTCAACGCCCGCACCAACGGCGTGAGCATCAAGCGCATAACGCGGCCGTGCAGTTTATCGCTGACTCGGGCGTAATATCCTTTGCAGAAATCAAACCCCAGACTGGGATGCGCCACGGGATAGCACAACCGGGCGAGCAGTTCCCGATGATAGGTGATAACATCGCAATCATGCACTGCCACCATGCGCGCTTGATCACTCGCCAATACATAGCCAAAGCACGTCCACACGTTGCGGCCTTTGCCGTGAGGACCAACCACCAATTCCGCATCCTCCAGCTTTTTATATAGCTGCTGCACTCGTGGGCCGTCATTCCATAAAAGGACGGGCTTTTGAGGCAATTGGCGGAAATACCGGCCTGCCTTGGCAAAATCCCGCGCCCGGGTTGCGCCGTCAATTCCCACTATGATCTGCTTGAGATAAGTGACATTCTTGAGCTCATTAACAATCTGCCTCAGCGCCCGGGTGCCTAATTCCTTGAAGTGACATGGCATGACCAAGGCAATCGGGGTTTCTTGGGTGTATTCCGCTAATTCTCCTTCCAGCCTGGAAACACTCGGTTTCCCAAGCCGGTGCAACGTGGCAATAGCCCCGGTTTGAAAAAAGTCGGACACTGATGGCTCCTTATTTTACGATGTTATTTTCCATAGACTAAAGGCGACGAGATTTTGTATGGCGATGCCTTGCGCCAGGCACATCCTAAAGCCAGGAAGCTGCGCCTTCCACACTTGATAAATGATTATCTGGCTAACCAGGCTTGGGGCTAGAAACGCGGACCGTCCTCGCCGTTGAAAATGATCCCGCAAAAATTCGCCCGCGACCCACAAAAGGTCGCGCTGGATACGGTCGCTACCGTATATCCCGCGGTACGAAATCCAAACCACCCGCTTAGTCCCAGGTAATGAATCGCCCCGATGGCAGCAACGAGACCAGCCCAAAGCCTTATAGACATGTGACTTAAAAATCTCCCGTTTCATCACAATCTCAGTTATCTGCGGGCAGGTTGCATCGCTGGGGTGCCCTGATCCCGATCGAACAACACACCGGCATAAGCGATCGTGGCGAGCGTTGCGATCGACAGCAAAAAAAGGGCTGTCGCAACAATAGCCATAGCCTGTCTGCCCGACACGGCTTCACCCCCTCCGGCCCAGAATAAAATCGCGTGGGAGCCCACCATGAAGTTAATCGGAACCAGCGTTAAGATGGCCCAGGCTTTGCTTCGATTTCCCCAAATGGCTCGCAGGCCCCAGATAAAACACAAAACTCCGCCCGCGATGCCCGTGCCTGTGATGGACATGGCTATTGCGGGCGCAAGCCAGTACGCCAAACCACTCAAGCCCGCCAATAGGATGCTGTATGCAACCAGTAATATTCCAAGTTTTTTGCTCATAGTACAAACCATCTAGTGGAGCATGCCTTTGCTGGCAGGGAACTTTGGAATAAAAAGGAAGCTGGCGGAAACAGATCGGCACTTGAAAAGCGCGATTTGTCTCGGGCAACCCTGGTACCCGAAGTGTCATTGCGGCTAAGGCAATTCTCAACTTCGAATGGCGGCCCGACCACCCGGTTAACCTCCGAGACGGCTCCGTCTCGAACCCTTTACCTATCTGAAGCAGTTAGCAGCTCCAGCTAAAATTAACTTCGCCACTTCCACGGCCAAAGTCAAATCACAAAGGCATCGCCCTTTAAAAATATCTTGCTGCGGGTGAAATAATAAGTGTCCTCTGATTATCTACTGCCTTACAGGAGCCATTCCCTGCGCGACTTGATAATCAATAGCATCGATCAATAGTGATCGCCAGCGATCAGGATTCATGGCCATTCGCTTTGCCCGACAACTCAAATACCGGGCGGCCATTCTGCCCGCCGTTCACGAAGCCATTCTGTTTGCGGGCGTTTTTGCTGTGCCAGTGTTGATTGATGGTGTTCGTCACATTTGTCAGCCAGGAACGGTCTTTACCGAGTTCCAAAACCTCCGCCGTACAGAAGAACTTAATGCCGTTCGGTGGCGGGTTGCCCAGCGGCTTAAGCAGCCGCGATGTGACAAGCGCCGGAATATCGTGCGGCTGGCAGCCCAGCACCCAGCCGGTTTGTTCCGACGTAAGCCGAGCGGGGAGTTGCCCCAAAAGCGACAAAAACCGATGTTGATCCTCTTTCATGAAACACCAGTCGCTGCCCGTGCCCCAAAGCGAACAGAGATTTTTGGAGTCAATACGCCGGAATAATTGCTCTAAATCAATGCTTTCCTCAACAGGCTTGCATTTTGTTTTGTTTTGAGTAAAAAGACTCAGCGTATTGAGTAAATTGTATAATACGTCTGGCCATCCATAACGAACTGCTGAAACGGCTCAAGGAAAAGCGCCGCTTTGTACAGGTGCTGGCAGGCCCGCGTCAAGTGGGCAAGACCACCGTTGTCCGCCAGGTTATGGCGGCGGCAAAAATTCCCTCCCACTACGCCTCCGCCGACGAACCAACTTTGCGTGACCGCACATGGCTTGAGCAGCAATGGGACATTGCCCGGCTTAAAGCAAGGGAATCGAAAACCGGCGCTTTGCTGGTGCTGGTCGAGATCCAAAAAGCCACCAACTGGTCAAGCCTGGTGAAGTTGCTTTGGGATGCCGACAGCCATTCCGGCATTCCCCTGCGCGTGGTTTTGCTTGGCTCATCCCCGTTGCTCATTCAGAGCGGCCTGACGGAAAGCCTCGCCGGACGTTTTGAAGTGATTGCCGCGCCGGATTGATCATTTGCGGAAATGCGCGAGGCATTCGGCCGGAATCTTGAGCAATACATTTTTTATGGCGCGTATCCCGGCGCTGCCGAATTGATCGACGACCCGGAACGCTGGCGGCGGTATTTGTTGGATTCGCTGATCGAGACCACCATTTCACGCGACATTCTGCTCCTAACGCGCGTCGACAAACCCGCGTTGTTGCGCCGCATGTTTCAATTGGGCTGCGCCTATTCCGGCCAAGTCCTGTCGTATCAGAAAATGATCGGCCAGCTAACGGATGCTGGCAACACCACCACGCTTGCCCATTACCTTGAATTGTTGCAAGGCGCGGGCATGCTGATGGGATTGTCAAAATATTCGTTTGGTCAAGTGCGCCAGCGTGCTTCTAGCCCTAAGCTGCAAGTGCTCAATACCGCATTGATGAGCGCACTAGACCCAAGGTCTTTAGCGGAGGCCAGGCAGGACGGCAATTATTGGGGCCGGCTGGTTGAATCCAGTGTTGGCGCAGATTGGGTCAACAGCGCCTTGGGCACTGATATTCAGATTTTCTATTGGCGGGAACTCAATCAGGAAGTTGATTTTGTTTTGCAACGTGGAAAAAACGTGGTTGCCATTGCGGTTAAAAGCGGCCGCCGCCGCGAAGCGCTGCCTGGGATGGAGGCTTTCGCAAAGCAGTTCAAACTGAATCGTCAATTGCTGGTTGGCGGCCAGGGGATTGCTTTGGAAGAATTCCTTTCGAAGCCAACGGCACATGGGCTGCAATAAGCCTACCGTCAATATACTGTTCCATTTTTTCATTGGCCGCTGGATGATGGATTAACTTCTTTGCGATATGCTATCGTCTTGGCGTGACATATGGCGACAAGGGTTTTCTCAGTGGACAAGCTTTTCCGCTTTCCGGTTGCGATAGGATTGATGACACGTGGCGCAGCTTTGAGCAACGTCGTTTAGCGCACCGGTTGCGGCGGTTTTATCCGCTTCATTGCCTAATATGGCATGCAACCGCTGGGCCGCCTCTTCGGAAGCAGCCATTTTCGACGTGAAATCCAGGGGGTGATCGTTTAAATGCGTGCTTCGTGGAATTTCGCGAAAAAGTTCCACCAGCATTAGCGCTTCGTGGCTAGGAGCTATATCCGGGTGCCCTGGAGGTGATTTCCAGCCAGCCTTTTGCGATAATTTGAGCATCGAAAAACGCTCGTCAATAGCCACCATGGAATCCACCAAAGTGGAAGTCTGAGCCACTTCCAGCAACCGCACTACCTGGTCCAACTCGGCTTGAGTTGGTGGTTGGAACTCGGTGACAGACCGGTATAGGCCCGGGTAATCACTGGAGGTGCCTGCCACGTGCAACCAATTTATTGCTTCGGTGGAAGTCCAATTTTCGTTCGCCTCACAGATGATCGCCACTGCCGCTGGGCCGCGATGCAGTCCGTGGTGACAATGGACATAGAAGGGGCCTGGTTTTACCCGAATGGCCTGGGCTAATTCGGCCACACGATTCGTCGGGACACCGTCATAGCCGAAAGGTAAATGAACATAGTGAAGGCCGTATTTGTGGGCCAAGGAGGCATTGGGCTTGCTCCCATCAACACTCACAATGGTCTTTATGCCCAAGCGAGCCAGCGCTTCAATTTCAGACTCGGTGGCCGGTTGTGAGCCGGAATAAATCCGGCCAGTCACCTGAAAAGTATTATGCAGGCCGGAAATCGAAATCCGTTTCACGGTCTGCTTCAAAGGCAAGGTGTTGGTGGTCGCGGAGCCATTAAAATCCGCGCTCAAGAGCGCCCGGGGATAAACCGCGCACAACGACAGCATCCCAACCATTAATCGGATCACCCATGTTTTCACACGGGAAATTACCACGAATTCGGATCGAGCAAAGCGATTTTAAAGCGGCATGGGTTCGGGCGGACTTATAAAGGCATGTCCTTTCCAGTAGTGGTAACGGTTAATTTCCCGTGTTTGACACCTTTGGCGGCGATCAATTGATCGGCGATTGATTTTATGGAACTGGCTTTGCCTTTAACAGCCAGCACTTCTAGGCAGTTATGGTGATCCAAGTGAACGTGCATCGTCGAAAGGATCACCTCGTGATGGTCGTGCTGGATATCGGTCAAAGTGGCTTGAACATTTTGCTTGTGGTGATCGTACACCAAGGTGATGGTTCCGGCTATTTCTTCGTTCCCGGTTTTCTGGCTATGCGCAATCCACTCATCCCGAATCATGTCCGCAATTTCTTGGGAACGGCTCGCATATCCTTTTTCTTTGCGCATACGTTCCAACTGCCGCATCAATTGCGAAGGAATAGACACCGTAAAGCGAGAAACCAGTTCATCTTTCATGAATGCTCAATTTTTTATTATCTTAGGCAGGTTAAAGCACATGTCAACAGATCCCCCCCAACGCGAGCAAAAGCCCTCATAAGGGCTTGCTTCGATGAACCGACACCGAATTAAAGGCTGCAAAAAACCTTTCTCGGGGCTCTCTGTCGTTTGCCGCGGAGTGAATTAACCGGCACGAGTCGGAAACAAGGCCCGGGCGTTACGTAGTCAGCCCGACGCATGCTTAAGGCATTGCCTGACAACGGAACGCTTGTTTTCGACTCCGTGCCGAACGCCGCACCCCGGACGCTCCATATCAAACCACACAACGGCTGACCAGGGGTCCATACAAAGCGCCATAGGGGCTTTTTCGTTTGGCCGAGGTGATAGCATCGAAAGCCGATAATATCACACGAAATAATAATTGCGTCATACTCAGGTCTTTGGTAATACTAGGTGGTATGAACGTCATACTATCTTGCTGGTTCCGCCCAGCGCTCGCAGTCGTTGCGTCGGCCGCGCTGCTTTCGGGCGGAATGGTTCACGCTGAAACTCACTGGAACCTCCAGGCTGTGGACACCAACGGTGTCAGCACTTGGAATGGCTCCTATCCGTTCACGGTCACCGGGGTACTTCTATGTGATATGGAGGAAATGCTGGATTCGACCCCCAATTTCCTGCCGTGGAACGATGGGGACAATATTTATGCCATGGGTGGCGAATGGCAAATCACGGTGCAGGCAACTGAGACCGGCGACCGTGGCGGCACCACCTGCTGGATGGGGCAATGTTATGGCAATATGCCCTGGGAGCACGATAGCGCCTTGAGCTATTCCAACGAGGCGTGGACCGCCGAAATCAACCGACTGAACTATGATCCCACCTCGGGACATAAATTCGCCAAGGGCGACTTGGTTCAAATCACCGCGCGGGGCACGGCGTTTTATGGCGGCAAACGGAATATCAACGAGGAGCACAGCATCGATTCTTCGCTGAATTTCGACCTTTCCTTGGTGCAAACGAACTACGGGTTGCCGGCGCCGGAAGTGATCACCTTGGCGGACGTGGTCAAAGTGGATGACGGCAATGCGGCGACCCATGAAGATATTTTCGACGCCACGCGCGCCACCGGCGGGGAGCATTGGCAAGGCATGCGGGTACGCATCAACGGCCTAACCCTGGTAACCACCAACGGCTGGAATTCCACCAACTTGTGGGGCGCGCGCATAGTGACGGCAACCGATGGGGCCGGACGCAATTTCACCCTGCGCACCCCGCGTTACAGCCTCGGCGCCATCCCCACGGGCACGTTTGACGCCATCGGTATTTTCACTCAGGAATCCGGTTCCGGCACGGACGGCACCTTCGGATATGAGCTTTTCACCCAGCAAATCATCACCCAGGAAACCACGCCCAATTTGGCGATCGCGCTCAACGCGGTGATCAGCTGGCCCGTCTCGGCGGGGACTTACCTCTTGCAGAGCCGGTCGAGCGTCGATTCGGGCGAGTGGCAAACCGTGACGAATGCGTCCATCGTTTCCGGTGGCCAAAATATCGTGATCTTGTCTCCCGCCAGCACCCAGATGTTTTATCAGTTGAAAAAGGCCGAGTAAGCGAACCTTGATTATGAGCCAGGCATCGACCGCAGCTTGCGAATCCGCGACCGATCCGCGCATCGCGTTTTTCGATCATCACGCTCCTAATTGGGATTCCAACTTGGAATCCCAATTGCGCACGTTGCAGCGGCTGGAGGAACTATGCCTCCGGTTAAATCCACAATCCGGCCAGAACTGGCTGGAAATCGGCTGCGGCACCGGCCAAGTCACCGCGTGGCTATCGGCCAAGCTGGAACCCGGAACGGTCACGGCGGTGGACTTTTCGCCGGGCATGCTGGCGCAAGCGCGAGCCAAGGGAATTCGCGCGGACTTCGAGTGCTGGGACATCACTCGGCGGGCGCCGCCGGTTGCCCAATTCGACACTGCCTTATGTTTTCACTCATTCCCGCATTTTAGCGATCCGGTGGCGGCGTTGAAAAATATCGCCATCGGTTTGAAACCAGGAGGAAAGGTGCTCGTGGTGCATCTGGCGGGAAGCGAACAGATCAATGCCTTCCACCGCCATCACGCGGGCGGGGCGGTGGCGGCGGATTTCCTGCCGCAAAACCACGAATGGCCAACGCTTCTGAAAGCTGCCAGTTTTCGCCTGGCGGCTTTGGAAGACCGGCCGGACTTATTTTGGCTGGAGGCCTTCCAGGATGCGGAAGCTTGAGCCCAATCCGCTGAAACTTCAATCTGTGGTGGTGACCCGCATTATCGGGCCACCGCCCCGGGCGGGCTTTACGTTGATCGAATTGCTCACGACGATCGCGATCATCGCCGTGCTGGCGGGCTTGCTATTGCCCGCGTTGGCCCGGGCCAAGGAAAAAGCGAAAGTCGCCAAAGTCCAAGGCGAACTTTATTGCGTGGGGCTGGCGTTGGAAATGTACGCCGACGATCACGAAGGCGAATTGCCCCCCGTGCGCGTGAACTGCAATTCCGATCTGGCCGCGCACTGGTGCCAGTTTCCCGTGGAGCTGGCCACTGCGGGCTATTTGCCCAAGGGCACGAACCAAGTCATGGCCGCGAACATGGAAGACGTCTTCAATCGGGGCCATACTTATAAGTACGCCGCGCCGGGAAAATCTCTCCTCAACGGCTCCGAAGGCGCGCGGTATTCCCTCTGGGTGCCCGATGATTTTCCCCGTTCCACCAGCACGAACGGCGCGTATTATATGGACCCCAAAACTTCCCCAGTGCGGTGGGTGATTTGGAGCCTGGGACCGCGGCCCAACAGCGCCGAAAGCCAGCACGC
Organism: Verrucomicrobia bacterium UBA1319; assembly: GCA_002306985.1. GTDB lineage: Bacteria > Verrucomicrobiota > Verrucomicrobiia > Limisphaerales > UBA1319 > UBA1319. The sequence goes on along the minus strand of DBTJ01000120.1, from coordinate 15,553 downwards.
CCACGCGCCCCTCGCCAGCCAAAGCTGGTACCGGCGGACGGGTGGCGGCGGGGTGATTGCCCGCATTTCCAGCCGCGAAGGCATGCCAATCCAAACGCCCTGATTCCCCCCCCCCTTTCCAAAATGCTTTCCCCTATGAAAAATCTATTCCCCTTTAAATCGCTGGCCACAACCCTTGCCGGGCTGCTCTGGGCTTGCGCCGTCATCGGGTGCCGTCCGGCGGCGTCCTCGCCCGCCGCCAACCCAGGCCCGCGTTTGGCGGCCACCACGTCCTATTTCGAAAGTGCCGCGCGCGATTTGCTGGGTAACGACATTCACCTGGTCCGGCTCGCCGAACCCGGCGCGTGCCCTGGCCACTACGATGTGCGCCCTAGCCAAGCCACCGAAGTCAGGGCCTGCCAGGCGTTGGCGCGGTTCGATTTTCAGGGCAACCTGGATGGGCAGTTGAACCTGGCCCCGCAGTGCCGGATTATCAGCGTTACCGTGCATGGTGGATTGTGCTGTCCGGAGAGCTATCTTGACGCCTGCCGCCAGTTGGCGGGGGAATTTGTGGCCTTGGGGTGGTTGAACGCAACAAATGCTCAGGAGAAACTTAAGTCACTGGCGGCCCGTTTGGAAACCCAAACCACCCAACTCCGGCAACAGATGCGGCAGGCTGGGTTAGTCGGGGCGCCCGTACTGGCTAGCGGCCATCAAAAGGATTTTTGCGAGTGGCTGGGCCTGAAAGTCGCGGCGACCTTCCGGTCCGCCGACACGGCGGGCATTGCCGAAATTGACCGCGCCATCGCGGCGGGCGAACTCTCCCAAGTCAAATGGGTCATCGCCAACCTGCCGGAGGGGCGGCGAACCGCCGACGCTTTGGGGGAACGGCTAAAGGCGAAAGTGGTGGTTTTTGGCAATTTTCCGATGGAAGCCAACGGGAGCCTGAGTTTCGACGCCTTGCTCGCCAGCAATGTCCAAGCGCTGATCCAAGCGTCCCAGCCATGAACGCTCCGGTGATCGAACTTCGAAATCTCCAGGTGCGCGCGGGCAAACGCACCCTTTTGGACCTAGATCGTTTCCAGCTTGGAGCCGGGGAAACCGTGACTCTGCTGGGCCCGAATGGCGCGGGCAAAAGCACGTTGCTCCGCTGCTGCCTGGGAATCCAGCCGCCTGCCTCGGGTGAAGTCCGGGTGCTTGGCCAACGCTTGAGTGAACTGGGTTTTTTGGCCGCGACGCGCTTGCGCCGGGTCATCGGTTACGTCTCGCAGTTTCCGCCGGTCCAAGGCGAACTGCCCCTTACGGTGCGCGAAGTGGTAGCCATTGGCCGCACCGGATTGGCGGGGGTCTTTCGCCCGCTGCGGGCGGAGGATTGGCGGATCGTGGATGAATGGCTGGAACGCCTCGGTGCCGGGCATTTGGCCCAACAAGCGTTTAGCGAACTTTCCGGGGGCGAACAGCGCAAAGTCATGATCGCCCGGGCCATGGCGCAGGAACCACGGTTATTGTTGCTGGATGAACCCACGGCGAATTTGGACCTCGGCTGGCGCGAACGCATGGTGGAAACCATCCAAAACCTCGTGGAGCAAACCCAGTTGGCCATCCTGCTGGTTTGCCACGAAATCGAAGTGATCCCCCCGGGCTGCCACCGCGTGGTTCTGCTCCATGAGGGGCGCATCATGGCCGATGGTTCACCCGAGTCGGTTTTGAGCCACCAACAAATTCAATCGCTGTACGGCCCCGGTTTGGCGGTATTGCATAACCGAGGCCGCCACGCGGTCGTCCCCGCATGTTCGATTTAACCTTTTGGCTGCCCGTCATGTGCGGCGGCTTGATTGCCGGTGGCTCCAGCGGCCTGCTGGGTGTGTTTATCGTTGGCATGCGAATCCCGTTCTTGGGGGTGTGCGTGGCGCACGCCGCGCTGGCGGGGGCGGTGTTCGGCTCGCTGTTGGGATTGACTGGCCAAGCGCTCTTAATTCCCGCGCTGTTGGGAGCGGTGGCCACCGCCTTGGCGCTCGGCCTGTTGGACCCGCGCCGCACCCGCATGGATGACAATGTTCTCTTGGGCTTTTTGTTTTCTTTCACCATGGGGCTGGCGTTTTTGGGCATCGGTTTGTTTGGCGTCCTGGGCCGCAGTGATAACGACGTGCGCAGCTTGCTTTGGGGGAGCCTGAATTTTTGCCGCTGGCGGGATGTCTGGCTCATGCTAGGAGCGGCCGCGGCGCTGGCCGGATACGTTTTCACCTTCTTCAAAGAACTGCGAGCGATTTTGTTTTCTCGGGAAGATGCCCTGGCCGCCGGCATCCACGCCCCCGCGGTTTGGACGGGCTTTCTCATCCTGGCGGCCGCCACTCTCACGGTGAATTTCCAGACCGTTGGCGGCCTCATGATCTACAGTTTGATCACCAACCCCGCCGCCGCCGCTTTCCAACTGGTGAAAGGTTTTCGCCGGGCATTGGTTCTGGCGGTGGTGCTAGGCGCAGCCAGCGGGCTGGGGGGATTTCTCATTTCTGCCGCCACCGATTTGCCTAGTGGGGCCACCATTGTCCTCCTGTCCTCAGTTTTCGTGGCACTAGCGGGATTGGCGCGCACTTCATTCAAGCGCTGGACTGCTTCAGGCGCAGGCCGGTAACCTGGCGGGTAACTACGGTCGTATTTTCAGACAGGCGGAGTTTGGCGGCGGCCACTCGATTTCAATCGCGCAGCCGAAACCCTCAGCCAGATTTGTGGGGTGAAACGCCTGCCGGGGTGGTCCGCTGGCCAGGACGGCCCCCGCTTTCAAAAGCACGGCGTGATCCACGAACATCGGGGCTATCACTAAATCATGGCACACCATCAAGAGGGTGTAGCCTTCGGCGGCCAGCGTGCGGGCCAGGCGGTAAAGTTCCAACTGGTGGGTAATGTCGAGGTGCGCGGCAGGTTCATCGAGCAGCAAGACCGGCGCTTGCTGGGCCAAGGCACGAGCCAAGATCACCCGCTGGCGTTCGCCTCCGCTCAAATGCTCGAACGGGCGGTCTCCCAATGATTCGGCATCCACCCGCGCCAGGCTTTCCCGGACAATGCGCCTGTCCTCCGGCGTTTCGTGCCCGCCAAATTCCCAATGCGCAAAACGGCCCAGCAACACCATTTGCAGCGCCGTAAAGGGAATATTCTCGGGCAAACTCTGGGAAACCACCGCGATTTTCCGGGCCAATTCGCGCGGCGAGAATTGATCAATCGATTGGCCGTCGAGCAGAATACTCCCACTTTGTGGGGTCAAGGCGCCGTTTAAACAACGCAAAAGGGTGCTCTTGCCGCTGCCGTTGGGGCCAAACAAACCCGTGACGCAGCCCGGACGAATATCCAAGGTGATCTCCCGCAGGACAGGATTGCCCGGCTGATAGCTGAAGTTCACGTGTTCCGCGCGCAAGTTCATGCCGTCCACCCTCCCCCATTTTGCCGGCGTTGCAGCAGCCAAAGGAACCCTGGCGCGCCCACCATGGCCGTGAAGATGCCCACGGGAATTTCCGCGGGCGATGCCAGCGTGCGCGCCAAAGTATCGGCTAGCAGAAGCAGCCAGGCGCCCCCGAGAGCCGTGGCGGGCAGCAACCGCCGGTGGTCAGCCCCCACAATCAATCGCATGACATGCGGCACGATCAGCCCAACAAAGGCGATAACCCCGGTGAGGCTCACGGCGATGGAGGTGCATATCGCGATAATCGCCAGCAGCACGTGCTTCAACCGCCGCACATTCAAACCCAGGTCACGCGCCCCACGTTCCCCAAGCAGCGCTACGTTCATGGCGTTGGACTGGAAGAACAGCCAGGCGAACGCGCCCGCGGCCACCGGAGTCATCAAATAGACATCGCGCCAACTCGCCTGCCACAGTCCGCCCATCAGCCAAAACACAATGGCCTGCAGGCGTTCTCCGGCGAGGTAGAGTGCCGCGGTGGTCAGAGCCGAGCACAGCGCCCCCATGGCGATACCCGCGAGCAACAACGCGTGGCCAAAGAACCGCCCACGCTGGCCGAGAATAAACACCGTGAGTGTGGCCGCCAATCCGCCCGCCACACTTAATAAAGTTACGACACTAACCGGCCAAACGCCCCAGTGCCCCGCCACCAGCATGCCAATGACCGCGCCCAGAGCGGCTCCGTTGGAAACCCCAATGACCGACGGGCTGGCCAGGGGATTGCGAAACAGGGTTTGCGCCGCCAGTCCAGCCAGTGATAACGCCGCCCCCGCGCCGAGCGCCAGCAATACCCGGGGCAGCCGCGCCTGGAATATAATCCGGTGCGTTGCATCTTCCGCCGCTTGCCCCAAAACTACTCGGCAAAACCGGGAGCCGATCTCGCCGGGGGGAATGGAAACGCTACCGACCATTAACGCCAGCAGCACCGTTCCTCCCACCCCGATTATCAGGAATGGCAGAAACCAGCGGCGGCCATGGATTCCCATTTCACCCATACAACATCCAGTGGCAGTCAAGCCACTTTCTGAACCGCGAAACGATCATCCCGCGCCGCGTGGTTTTTGGCGTCCTCCGAAGACAGATGAGACATGGCCACGTTTCGCAGATGTCGCTGGCAAACCGCCACCGCTTGCGCCATCTGTTCCCCGGTGGGCCGGGAGTAAGGCTGGCCTGGCACGGGAATGTAGCCCATGACGTGGAAAGGTATGTCACGGCTTAACCCGCCCAGCCAGGCGGCGATGGCTTCCACTTGGTCCAGACCGACAAATCCCGGGATGTAAACGACGTTGGCCTTAAGCTCCATGCCCGCCTCAAAGGCGCGTTGAAAATTGCCAAAAATCGTGGCTTTTTCCCGGCCCGTGTAATCCCGATGCACTTGTTCATCCCACGCCTTGAGTCCGACGTTAGCGGCGTCCAGATGGGGATAATCCAGTTTCCAACCGTTGCAATGCCCCAAGCACGTGCGCACGCCCAGGGTGTTTTTGCCAAACGCGAGCAACTCCGGGAGGTTGCGCGCCATGGAGGGTTCGCCCCCCATAAAATAAAGGGTGGCGAGGTCCAAGGGGCGCAATGCGGCCTGGATCTCCTCGGTGGAAAGGAACCGGGCTGGTTTGGGGCTAGCGTAACCGGGGCGGCCTTGGGGGCCGCTGTGCAATTTATAGCTGCACACCGGACAACGGAAGACGCAGCCATAATTGTGCAACGTGGCAAACCGGTACTTGGCGTTATAGGTGATGCTATGAAAGGACATGTTATTGGGAGACTGAGTTTGAAATGAGTTGGCGGAGTTGAGCGGCGGCGGCGGGCAGGCCCGCGCCCGCCACCAGCAAATAACGGTCAATGACCACCATCCGCTTGCCGCGCACGGCGGATAGCGAGGACAAACCGGGACGGCGGCTAAAGGAATTGGCTTCCGTTATGCCTTGGATCAGGAGAATCACTTGGGGATCGGAGTTCAGCAAATGCTCCACGGAAAGGAGCACGGACCCGGTTTTTTGCGCGGCTATATTGCGCGCCCCCGCCAGAGCAAGCAGATCGTTGATATAACTGTCGCCCCCCACGGTTTTGAACGGCCCGTACATCTCCAGATAAACCGAAGGGCTATCATTGATGCCGTTGGTTTTGGCGGCGGCACACAGATGCTCAATCGGGGCAATCAAGGTTTGAACATTGATTTCCCGGCCAAAGCATTGGGCCACCAGGCGCAACATCGCGGGGATTTCCGAGGCGCGCCCGGAGCGAATCCGCACCACGGGCACGCCGCATTCGGCCAAGAGTTTGGCGGCGTCATCTTGATACCACCAGACAAACGCCAGGTCCAAATTGCGGGCCAGCACTTGTTCTTTGGAAATGGCGCTGCCTTTGCCAAGCACGGGGATATTTGTGGTGCCCGGCACGATCCGGCTGTACTCGTCGAGCCCAGCCAGGCGATCCACCAACCCCAGGCGCACCAGGGTATCGGTGGCCGAGGTACACAGGCTCAGCACCCGTTGTGGATTATGGGGGACGGTCACCCGCTGGCCGGAAGCGTCCATAACCCACTGGGTGGTTGTTGGGGGTTCCTGTGCCGCCGCCATCACCTCCAGAAGGAAGGCGATGGCCATGGCAATAGATGGGATAAACCGCGAGTTCAAAGGCTTTAGTTGGTTTTGCGCAATTGGTAATATTGCTGGGCGCTGGCCGGAGGCAAGATCACCGTGTATTGGCCATTTACCACCACGGGCGTATTGGTAACCGCCGTCCATTCGCCGCTGTCCGCCGCCGCCCGGGTTTCCAATTGATAGGAGCCGCTATCGACCGGCCAAGTGATAACGGCATTTAAAGCGATCGCCAAAGAAACCGCGCTGGCCGCCGGGCGCGTGGCTTCAAACGCCACCCATTGGGGCCGCAAGCTGGTCTCGCGCGTGTCGGGAACATCGCTGGCCGCAACCGAAAACGTGGCGCTATTCGTCGCCGCCAGCAGGCTGAGCACGTCAAAGTCAACCACTCCAGGGCCGTAGTCCAATCCCGTTCCGGTTTTATCCCATCCCGCGACGTCATCCGTTCCAAGCTGGGTGCCATTGAAATAGAGCCGGTCGTTTTGGCCGGTGTCGCCATAAGTATAAAGGGCGTGCAAGCGAGCGACCGTGGCGCTGGCGGGATTGGCGGCTCCCCAATTAACGGTCCGTTTATCGGTCTGCGCTCCGGACGGGGTGCGATAAATATCCCCGCTGCCTTCGGCTAGAACGTAATCGAATGCGTTGTTTAAAGCGGGTTTTTGATACACCGCCGCCAAAGTCACCTGGTTCACGCGGCCATCAAAACTATCCGGGGTGGTGATCGTGATCTGGATGTGATTGGAGGTTCCGTCCTTAAATATCAAATCGCTCGCCACCGGCAGTCCCACCAGCCAAACACCAGATCCAGAGCCGTACACGTTTGGCTGGGTGCTGCTAAAAACGGTATTGGCGTCGTTGGTGGAGCCGAAAACCAGCGGATTGGCGGCGGATAGGTTCGTGCCGTTGATTTGAACCGCCAGATCGCAGGTGTAATTGGCCGTGCCACCCCAGACTGTCAGATTCAGGCGGCTGACTGGCACGGAATCGCATGCGGGCAGCGCGAACCAGGTGTCAATCACGTAAGGTTTGGCGGGCGTGGCTTGATTGGTCCAAGTGGCCCGAGTTTCCAAATAAAGCGCGCCATTGGCCACGGTGCCCTGGGCCACGGGCTGGATGCCATGGCCCGCGGAAGCGAACTCCGCTTTGACAACGACGGTTGGAAACAGTGCGCTCGCGGCCAGTAATAGCCCGAGTGTGGTTTGGGGATTCATGATTTTCATAAAATGACAGGAGGGGCCAATTCGGGTTATTGCGAAGCGTCCCATTCCGTTTGTTTCGTCAGTTTTTTGGATTCCGTATGGCCGTCGCCAAAGACCGCCACAAAGCTTTTGCCGACGTGCCGGTAAGCGACATCGGGCACGGGATTGGTGAATACGCTACCACCCCCGCAATAGTATTTGCCGGGCGTGCAGTCGCCGAAAACGATCACGGAAACCGGACGGGCAAGCCTTTGCGCCTTCACTCCGTACCAGAAACAACTGTCCTGGCCCGCGAAGCGAAAGGTGTTAATCCCGTAACTGAGGTAAATCTCGGGATCCCATGAGACCGGGAGTTTTTGGGTATCCGCAGGGCACAAGTAAGCGCCCGAGGATTTCGGAATATACGGCTTTAACAAATCCATCCAGCGTTTGGAGGAATCAATCCAAGCGGGGGGATATGCGCCGTGCTCATCGGTGTACAACTGCGTGGCGATGCCGATTTGGCGCAGATTGCTCAAGCACCCCACGCCCTTGCCCTGTTGCTTGGCGGTGGCCAGCGCCGGCAACATCAGCCCCGTTAAGATGCCGATAATGGCGATCACCACCAGCAATTCGATCAAGGAAAACGCCTGTGTTTTGGGCATGAAGCTCTGGCCTCGCGCATGGCCGGTAACCATTCGCGGCAAAGTATCCAGCCGTTGAATGAAAATGTTTTCCATCCAATTGCGCACGGCTCCCGCAAATGAACCAAAAGCAATCATCAGCCAGATCTTAACTCATGGAGCCAAAAAGCAAGCGGCTAACTGGCACCCGTTTTTCGAGGCCGCTAAAAAAGGCGGCTGTCCATTTCCAGACCACCCCGCTCATTTAGCTCATATGCACCAATACTATCATTTCGTTAGAAGGTATGAAAGGCGGGATATGAGGACAATATAAAAACATCACACGCCTCAGGCTTCTTTTCTGAAGTGCGGCTTAATTGTGTGCCTGTCAGGCAATTGCTAACGGCAAGGTGCCAATCCGCTCGCCCAGCCCGAATTCATCCTCCTGTCTCTCCTCTGGGAGACAATAAGGTTCTTTAATTTAGGGCGGAACAGATTGAGAATGGGCTTGTCAAAGCTAGAGGTCGTAATCGGTAGGTCCTTATGAACAGACAATCCTTCATCAACACCGATGGACAACAACGGCAAACTCAAAAAGTCGAGGGGTTTACTTTGATTGAGTTGCTGGTGTCGATTACCATCATTTCAATCTTGGCGGGCATGCTGCTCCCCTCCCTCGCGCGGGCCAAAGGCAAGGCCCACGCTACCTCTTGCGCCTCAAATGCCCGGCAACTGGGAATCGCCGCCATGGCTTACTCACTGGATTACGCCGATTGGATGAATCCTTTGGAGGATTATCGCTACCCAGATGGCGTAAAGGTAGAGACCACCTTTCGCTATATTTTGTGGGAATATGTGGCGCGCCAACCTCGAATCTACGATTGCCCAGCCGAAAAACTGGCCGTATACGCGGACGGCCTTTCGGCAAACGACGCCGCATATGGTGGCCTGGCCCGGGATAGCGGCACCGATTGGAGCCGGTTATACGGCGTATTGCACCCGTATGAGCGCTGGAATGCCAGTGGGATTGGCATTGCCGGAGCCCATTGGCTGCGCAAGAAAGACCCTAATGTGGCGAACAAGCGCAGTTACATGCCTTTTGGCCGGCCTATCGAATCGGGTTATTTGGAAGGATTGTCCAAACACACCCAAATTATGGCTCCCTCCAAATTAATATGGTTTGGCGATGGCGGCAGTGGCACTGCGACTTTATGGGCGGATGACAATTGCTGGATCAAATCCACCGCGACCGCCAACAACCAGCAGAACGACCCTGGCTTCAACCGCTTGCTGCAAGATGATTATGGCTGCCGCCGTCACGATGGCAAAGCCAATTACACCTTCGCCGACGGGCATGTGGCGCTTTATAACGCCAATTCCCTGCGCTGTGACACCGAAGAATGCTGGTGGTCCACCCGGATCGATGCGCATCGCATCGTGAATCCGTAAATCCGATCAATGTTCAATTTTTTATGAACGAAACAATGAGTAATTTCCTGAAAATGGGTGCGGTAGTAGTGGTGTTCTCGGTGGCCATTGGTTTCGCGATTTCCCGAGGTGGTGCCCTGTGGAAATCGGGAGAAGGCCAGGCGAGTGCCTGGTTTTATGATCTCAGCGAAAAGAAGCTGTATCAAGCGGCCCGGGAGAACCTGCCCCCGCATCAAGGCATCGGGGGCAAAAAGGGGGACGGCGTCAGGGCTGTGGTGGTTTCGTGGGATGCCGCTTCCACGAAAAACGGGGAAAAACGCATCGCTTATCTTGAAATGTACACCCCCGAGCTCAAAAAAACGCTGGAGGAAGTTCAAACCGCCCGAGCGACAGGCAAGCCTTTAGCCCCCCCCGCCCAGGAGAGCGACTTTTTTCATAGCAATACCCTGGTTAAGCGGGTGGAAGATACTCAATGGCAGCCGCTTAATACACCTGAAGGAGCGCAAATCACGACGGAATGGCGCGCTTGGCGCGGGAAAAACGGCGAATCCCCCATGGTGGCTATGCCGTAACCCGCGCCCAACTGTATGGCGATCGTTAGCGCGTGAGGTATTCGAGGACCTCTGCCTCCTGGTCTCCGTGGAAAGAGGCAAAAATGTAAAGCGCATCCCGCTCCGGCACAAACAAGCCTGTACGGGCATGAGGTGCGGTGGAAAGCGTATTTTTCCGAGTCAATTCTCCCCGGAGACCAACGGCAAAGATGTCCAGCCCGCCGTTGCCATCTTTGGGATTGCACGGGCTGGCGCTTTCGGGCGTCTGCAATTCGGGACGGTAGCCGCCACCGATGACGAGCACTTGATTGTGCCTGGCATCGTAAAACAAATCGTCCGAATCATCAGTGCAGGGCACATCGGCAATAATTTCATTGGCGCGTGTATCTATTTCAATCAACCGAGCCGGAAGCCGGGTCGCGATGAACAGCCGCTGATGTTCCGCGTCGAATGTCATCGGGAAATTCCGAGCCCGCCCTTTGAGTGGAATGAGGGCAACCTGTTTTGTGGTCGCAAGGTCCATGATGGCGACGGCGCCATCCTGGGCCGCCCGGACCCCCTTGGGCAGGTTGGCAAACAACCGCTGGCCTGCGGGATCTAATCGGAAGGACTCCGGCCGTGAGGGGAAATTGAATTCGCGCACTTTGTTCCAAGTACGGGCATCAAACACCGCGATGGCCCCCTCATTGGTGTTGCCATAACTAACGAAAACGTGCCCGTTCCCGGCGGCATACCGCACGTTATCAGCGCTGCGCCCAACGATAATGGAAAGTTTCTCCGCCAAAGTACGGGTGTCAAATATGCGCAAGGCGCCATCACCACCACAGGCCACCGCCACTTGCCCGAGTTCAGGCAGGACCGCCGCGCCTTGGGGATGGCTTAAGCCGGGAATGCTTCGAAACCGTTTTCCCCGTTCCAAATCGATAACTTCGAGCGAATTATTTTCCAAAGCCGCAATGAATAACCGCTGGGTGGCGGGATCGTACGCGGCGTGATCAATACGACCCGGCACGCCGATGTTGGGCCGGGTGCCCCGCAAATCGGCCATCACCATGTTGCGCGACTGGCGAGGTTCCTCCGAAGTGGAGGTGGTTTGCGACCAATGCGCGCAACCAGCCAAAAGCAGCCCGAAACATAAATACAAGTGTTTCATAGATTATACTCGCCTTGTGTCCATCGAAATTCGATGCCCAATATTGTGATTGTGAGCCATGAGCTGAATATATCCAGTATCTCGATGGCATCTCTTATTTAGAAAAGCATGGTGTCAAAACCTCACGCGCATTTTGCGCCAAAAACAAATTTCACTCGAAAGGAGCATCAGTCCGGAGCGAATGCGGTGCAAACTGGCAAAAATGGTTGTAAAAACCGCGTGACAACGTTTTTGGGAGCCTGTCTATATAAAGTTATATGAACAAAATTATTCATGGCTTGATCGCGCTGTTCCTGTCGCTGGCTTGTTTGTGTTTGTGGGGGATGCTGAACATCATCTCACACACCATGCTTCGAGTGGCCGCCCATCCCCCGGGATTCACGCAGCTCTGTGTTGAATTAAGGCCCTTGATTTTTGTATTGCCCGCCCTGGCTGTCATCTATTGCGTTTATGTGTGGCTCGGGAAAAAATCTATCCAGCACTCCTGGATGCCATTCTTTGCCGCAGCCATGGGAAGCCTGGTTCTGGTGGGATTGCCGGTAATAATCGCCGCCTGGCTCCCAGTGATTCAATTCATTGAGCAAAACGGATTGAAATAGCATGACACAGTGAATGGGTGCGTCTTTGCGCTAGCTAAAGAATAAACACCATGAACGCCTCAACCGCACAGGCTCCGCGTGGTAGACGTGCCTTCTTTTTTAGGTTCTTCCGGGATTTCCGTGGGAATTTTCATTGGTAAACTCACCGGTGAGTGGGAGCGCTTGAATAACTCCCCGGCGGAGCTATTCACAATCCGGGCGGCGAGCGAGGCGAGTTTTGGCTCGAAGAATCCTCGCCCGCCGCCTGGATTGCCGCTGGCGTTGTCGTCCGGTTCGTGGCTGCCGCAGGAACATGAATTAACTTTGAACTGCGCGCCCCCGCCGGGTATCTCTGGCGGGGTGCAAGACTTCGCCCTATATCAACAACTGTTGGGTTTGAGCGCGGGGTGGCAAGTGACCGGAGTGGACCTCCAAATTAAGGCCGGGAAGGTGGAAGTCCGCGGACAATGCCCGGATGCCCTCTGGGCCTGCTCCACCTGCCTGCGGCGCATGCGCGTGCTCGGCTATGAGGCGCGGCGGTGGCGCCATCTGGACAGTTGCCAGTTCCAGACAATCCTGGTGTGCCCGGTACCCCGAGTGGCGTGCTCCGAGCACGGCAGCCAAACGGTACAGATCCCTTGGGCGGAGTCCTACGGACGGTTTACCGCCCTGTTCGAACGCCGGGCCATCGACCTGATGCTGGCATGCTCGACCGAGGCGGCGAGCGACCGCTTGGGTATCAGTTGGGAGGAGGCTGACGGGATTAAGCAACGCGCGGTCAAACGCGGTTTAGCCCGGAAGCAAGCCCGCCCGTTGGCGCGCTTGGGGGTGGATGAGAAAGCGTTCGGTCGAGGCCATGACTATGTCACCGTGGTCGCCCACATTCAGCGGGACCACTCGGCCACGGTGGAATACGCGGGAGACGGCCGCAAGCGCGAAACGCTCGATGCCTTCTGGTTGGGGTTGACCGAGGGGCAACGCGCCGGCGTGCAGGCGGTCGGCATGGACAGGTGGGAGCCCTACCAACTCTCGACCGCGACACGGGTGCCCCAGGCCGCCATCGTGCGCGATCCCTTCCATCTGGTCCGCTACTTGAACGACGCGGTCGATCAGGTCCGCCAGCAGGACCACCGCCGCTTGAGCCAACAGGGCGATGGGACCCTCAAGGGAACCCAATATTGGTGGCTCTACGGCGAGGAGAACTTGCCCGAAAAGCATCGGGCGGCCTGCCGCCAGTTAAAGGAGAGTCCGTTGAAAACCGGACGCGCTTGGTCGCTCAAGGTGATGTTCCGCAACTTCCGGGATTGTGCAACCGTGGCGGGCAACTGGCATTACTTCGGTAGTTGGTATAGCTGGGCCATTCGCAGCCGCCTGGAGCCGGTCAAGAAGTTGGCCCTCACCTTCAACGCCGCTTCGACAACAGCGTCACTTACTTCGACCACCGCCTCACCAACGCCTCGCTGGAGGACCTCTACAGTAAGATCCAGGGCATTGTCAAAAAAGCCCGCGGCTTTCGCCATCGGCAACGGTTCAAAGCCGACATGCTCTTCCACTCTGGCGGTCTGGAACTCCACCCGGCTCAATGAAAAATCCCACGGAAATCCCGAAAGAACGTGGCTTATAAAGCTCCACGTTGGGAATACTTACTTGCGCGCAACCCATATCGCCGCCATTTCTCTCTGCCAGGCGCACACGACATCGCTGAAGCCCGCCGTTTTCAGCGTGGTTCTACAGCGATCGAAAGTATCGAAACATTTGAAATTATCCCGGCGTTTGGCGAGCATTTCGCTGGCCTCTGACACCGATAAGCCATTGTTTTGCATTTCATCAAACCAGCGCTGGCGCAAAAAATTCTCTTGATAGCGTTCCTCCGGTTTAAAAATATCACCATTTATGAAAAGGCCATTCGCGCTTAACCGTCCACGGGCTTTGCGGATTACCTTGCGCCGTTCCATCGGGGTTAAATGATGCAAACACAGGGTCGAAAACACGACATCAAGACGGCCTTCGGGCCATGGTCTGCGAATATCGCCCAAAACGAATTGAACCGTTTGAAGCGAAGGTTTTGTCCTGGCGCAAGCCATCATGTCTTCCGATAAGTCGAGGCAAACGATATGGGCTTTTTTGTTTTGGCGGAGAATTCGTTCCGTGGCATAACCCGTGCCGCTGCCCAACTCGAGAATATACACCGGCCCGCCAGGCACATAGCGAATGCAGGTTTCGAAAAACTCCCCGGCACAGGGAACAATGCGTTCAACGAGCCATTCATAGCGAACGGAAATGCGCCGCCAAAGCGCCGGATCACTCGGAGTTTCATTGACGGTCCTCATAGGTTCAACTATCACCCGCATTAACTGGCATATATGATGAGATGCGGGATGTGAGCATATCACGATTTGGGGCGGTGCGAATCAATTAACGCACGATACAGATGATGCATGAAGGTTAAGTTATCGCATTGGGCGTAATGCATGGTTCCGCCCATGCGCGAAAAACTTTTGCAGAAGCGCAAATAGTACGCCGCGTTTGTTTTGGGTGGTTCGCCCTGGGTCCAATCCCAGCCCCCGCCAGCTTGCAGGTCGACCACATAAATCGAATGTCCGGTTACCGTATGGCGACCGCTATTCACGCGCAGGTTATTCACGCAACTCATGCTTTTTTCGAATACTTGCGGCCCCATGATCGCTGACCCCACCGAGAGTACTACTCCGCCATCCAAACGTTCGACGGATCCGCCGAACAGTTTAAAATCCCATTCTCCGGCGCGTCCGAGGACCGAACCGCTGAAAATCGGGTGGTTGCAAATAATGTCATAGCCTATGCCTGGATGCACGGTCATGGGAACTTCATGCCGCCAAGCGGAAGCTAGAATGGATGCGCGTTTCCAATGGTGTTCGACGTTTGCCTTTCCTGGGTTAACCAAACCCTTTCGCAGGGCCAATACCAAATCGCCGAGTGCCGGAGTAAGCGGGTGCCCCGGATGTTCGCGGATTCGGCTTTCCAAATCTTCAATAGTGGGAACAAAAGTTCCATCTTCGCTAATGAACCGGCCCAAGGAACGTCCGTACCCCAAACCATCCAGAGCTCCAGTCATCAATGCCAGGTGAATGTTGGTAGAGGTCTCCTGCCAGGTTCCAAATCTGCCGATGGCAACATTTTTGCCGACGCTTTCCGTGCTGGCCCCATACCAGGAGTATTCCCAGTCATGAATGGTTCCTGCGCCATTGGTGGCCAGATGGGTGATCCATTGACGATCCATCATGCGGTCAAGAATCAGCGCAGCCCCGTTCCGTAGTAAATGAGCCCCATAAATCAGCATGACGCTGGCGTCCCGCTCCCGAGCCCGGCGAATCTCGCCCGCGCACTGATGAATCAACGCCTCCATGGCGGGGGAAACCGTTTTAGGCTCCGAGCTCGGGTCGGCTAATATGTCATCGGCCTTGGTCAGGCTGGCGCGCTCGGACAGGGGAAACACGCGCAATTGGCTAAAATCAAGCGGCTGGATGGGTGGTTTCATAACGGCTGTTGGCGCGCGGGCGGGGCGCGGCTTGTTTTTCCCCGCAGGAGGCGGATTCCGCGGGTCGTGTCAAACGGCTTTGCAGCTTTTCCCGGGTAGCCCACAATCCTGACGAAGGAGAGCTGATGAAATAGACCTTTTCCCCATCCGGCATGACATTCCAGCCATCCCGCATAATCACGGGATCGTAGCGCCGCAAAGTTTCATCGAGGTCCGCATGGGCGTAATGCACGGATTCGATTTCTTCCCGGGACAGTTTGCCCGGCGCGTAGCGAATGGTAAAACGACCCTCGGAGGAACCGTGCATCAGGTGAGCGGTGCCATGGGCAAGATTCTTAAGAGCCGCGCTACGGCGATAATGCTTGAGAAGGTGCGGCGTGCCACAATACCCATATTTTCGAATCAAGGCGTCCACGCGAGGTTGTTCCCCAAAACGTTCGACTCCGGGGGCGATAATCAACAATTCACCGCCATCGGCCATCGCCATGCGCGTGCGGT
>DBTJ01000089.1:41586-45193 GCA_002306985.1 Verrucomicrobia bacterium UBA1319 | reverse complement strand
AACAGTTACTTTTGGCGCACGGCGTTCCAACAGGCGTGCGCGCGCCGGCTAAGGATGGGATAGCGCGGTTTTGCCGTCGCCTTTGCCTGTTTGGATTTCCCGCAACTGGTTATCGAAGCCCCAGCTCAAAAACTGCGGCTTGCCGCTGCCCGTGCTAATGTAGAGGGCGCGAATGTTTTGATCCGCCAGTTCCGCTTTCACGGCAGCCGGCACGGCGGGGTCCAAACCGGGATCGAAAAGGAATTCCTCGGAGAAATTGTGATGTCCGGGATGGTAGGTCTGGGCGGCGTCGGCGGCCAATTGAATGGGCTGCGAAGCCAAGCCCGTGATCGTGGTTTGCACCCACGCTTGCAGGGGCGCGGTGTAACCGGCGGTGGGACCGGAGGGATTCGGCGGCCAATAGAACTCCGTGTGGACGGCCAGCGCGCCGTCCGCCAGATCCCGTTGCTGCCGGAGGCTATCCGCGCCCGGCAGGGTGGCGGGCTGCAACCTCACCTCATCCTCCAGGGTGGTTTGCGCGCCTTCCCAGTTGATGGTGGGTTGCGGGGTTTTATAAACCGCCTTCAACATCAGGACCCCATCGTCGAGGTAAATCACGGGGCTCTGATCCAGCGTCACCCGGGTCGGCAATGTCATCGTCAGGGAATAATCGCGCGCCGCGCTCCCCTCGCCCCAAGTCCATGCCAGCAAATTATTCGCCGTATCGTCCGAGCCGGGCTGGTAGCGATACTTGAACGCGGGCAACTCGGCGACCGCTCCCGTGAACCGCAGCGCGTTGGTCCCCTCCAAATAATCGGTGGTCAAGCTCTCGATCGGACACTGATTGGTCGAATCCAGGCGCATATTCCGGGCCAGCAACGACCAGCGGGATTTGAGCCGGTGATTGGCAAACACGTCCCCATGCTCGCCTTGGTACACGACGTAGATGTTAGTGGCGCGCAACAGGAACGGCGTGGTTTTGCTCGTGCTATCCGGTTGCGGCACGGGACGGATTTGTTTCAACATCAGCACGCCCGGCGTGATCTGCTTATACTCCAGATCGAGCCAGAGCCGCGTTTTCGCCGGAAACAGCGCCTCGTAACCCTGGCAAGCCTGGTCGATCAGCCCCGCCAGTCGCTGGTAATCCGCCGTCCAAGCCAAAACCGTGCCGCCCAGCGGCACCAGCCCGGAATGCTGCTCGATCGATAAATACGGAGCGTTCGTGGAGTAGCCCGACACCGTAACCGTTTCGGGGCGCCCATTGCCCTCCGGATTGGCCACCGACTCCGCGCCCGCCTGGGTGACCAAATCCATGCCGTAGGAACGGCCGGCAGCCCCCGAACTTTTATCGATCGACACTGTGACGACGCCATTGGCCAACTCCTGCTCGTCGGGAGTCGAAACATGCGCCAGAATGCCCATGCCCACTTGGGTCTCGTCGATTCCGTGGCGCAACCGTTCGAGAAACGCATTGTCGTTATAGAAGCTGGCATACGTTTTTTTGATCGCCCGGAATACCCCGCGTTCCTTAGGTTCCAGGGGATCGCAAGCGCAAGGGCCCGCGTCATCCGAGTCCAGGTTATCGGCCAGGCAACCGCTGAAACTATCGTACAAACCGGCGCCAGTGAAAGTATCGCTGTCCTCCATGTTGGTGGAACTGCGGAACCGGATCTTGCGCCGCGGATCGAACCCGGCCAGGGCGGCGCGGATGGCGCTTTTTTGCTCGGCGGTGAAATCGGCGGTCTCCGTGAACAATTCGCGGATATACTCCAAATCCGCGCGCAACCGGCTCATCTCCGGCGGGTACGCGTGCGTGCGCAACCGATCCTGGATCACCTGGCGCAAGGTATTACTGCCGCCCACGGTTTGATCGAGAAACGCATCCCACAAATCGAAGGTGAAGGCGATGGCCGGGGCGCAGTTGGACGGTACCGAGCGCATCAATATGCCATAGTGCGCCGCTTTGCCGCCCACGTACCGGATATCGGCCGGCACTAAATTAAGCGTGGAGAGACTGATCTTGCCCGCCGCGGTTTTGGGCGTGAACGCCACTTTTGCGGGAACTTTCAGCGCGAGAATTTCCGCCGCCAATGCCTCCGATATCCCCTCGGTGGGGGTGACACTCACGGTGGTAAAGTATCCATTATTATCGAACGCGCGCAACACCACCCGCCGGTTCGTGTTGGCCAGCAACCGCCGCTGGTCAGCGGCGCTGGCCAAAAAGACAAAGGGAATTTCAAAGGAGCGCGCCAGGATGGCCACGTGCGAATTCGGAGTGGCGGGCGCCAGCGCAATGATACCCGCCACCGGCGGAATCTCGGCGGGAATGGCGTCGGTCACCAAAATGTCCGTCGCTTGCAACCGGCCATCCGTGTAAGCTTGCGTGATTTCAGCGGCGGGCACGAAGACCAGGCGTCCCATGGCCCAGCCATCGGAGTAGACTTGGTTCGCGGTCAGCCAGCGGGCCACGGAGCCCACGGAATAACCGCGCCCCTGCAAGTAATCCCGATACCCGGCGGCCGCCGGGCTTTGCTCGTAAACCGGAAAATATTGCACGGTCACATCCGGCGGCAAGACGAGCACGTTTTTAAGCAAATCCAGCCAGCCGGCCACTTGCTCCTTGGGATACGCGTCCAAGCCCACCAACTGCACCCCGACTTCGCGAATCGTCTCGCTCGGCGGAAAGAGCACCGCTCCCAGAACCACCCGCTGGCCGGCTAAACGCAAGGAAGCGGCGTCGAACTCAGCCCGCGTCAGACCCGCGAATTCCGGCAATCGCCGGGTGGCGAAATCATAGTGAAACACATACTTGAGGCTGTTCTGGAACCACACCTTGTTGGTTTCATTCAAGGCAATGGCGAACTTGATCCAGCGGGGCTCCGGATCGAGATAGCCCGAGGGGTCCGAAAGAAAATCATCGGCTTCCCATAGGGCTTGGTTTTTGCCATCGTCGGCGGCCGTGAGCTCATGCCACTGGCTGCGGTAGAACCGTTGCGGAGCGGCCACGCTCAGAAAATCGGGATAGGCAATCAACCCGCCATGGCCCCGGCCGATCTCCCGCCAGTCCTTGAGATTCTCACTGGCCTCCACTTGCAACACCTGGTTCGGTTCCACGGATTGCCGCAACCGCATCGCCTCGCCGGGTTGGCCGGGCAACAACGTCAGCGCGTTTTCGGCGTGCGCCACACCAGCCAGAGCCAAGCATACGCTCGCCACACCCAACGGGCGCGTTGCCCGGCGTACCCCCCATTTCCACCAATAAATCGCATCCATCTTGATCGAAAAAAAAGTTAACCAACACCGCTCCCACAAGGGCCGACACTTCTGTATGGTAACACCAATACAGTTCACGTCAAGCGTCCGGTTGATTATTTAAAAGTGAGGCGAAACAAGACGGCGGTTTTACGGACTCAGTTTGAGCCTGGCGCGGCGGAAAGAATGCGGGCGCTGGCTTGCCCCCGCGCGCCGAAAAAACCAAAGGAGTATTCTTGCGGCAGGAGTCCAACTTAGTTCACGCCCGGGGCGGCGGGCAAAAGGCGAGGCCAACCGCCAAGCCTCCACGATGGGCGGGAGGTCAACCTTTATTCCAAATCGCTGTCAAGATGAGACTAATCCACTTGTCTTCCGG
>DBTJ01000089.1:25695-41211 GCA_002306985.1 Verrucomicrobia bacterium UBA1319 | reverse complement strand
CTTGATCGCTCATTGGAATTAGCGCATGGTTGGACGATTTTATGAACCGGAATCTTCGCCCGCAGCAGCGCCTCCAACTCGGCGGCTTGGGCGCGATTTTTCAGGGCGGCGAGCGGTATCCAATTGAACACTTTCGGACTCTGGAAGAGCAGGAATCCATCCCGGAAATGCACGGCCTTTTGAAACGCCGTCCAGGGCAGCCGAATCTCCCACCTTTCCGAGCGCCCGTAGAATTGCTCCGGGGTGAGTTGGAGCGCCAGGCGCTGGTCGTAATACGGGCGGTTTTGGAAGGACCAGCGGGCCAGCCAGCAAACGCCGCGGTACAGGTTGAGAAACACCAAGACCATTAGCGCGGCGAGTAGCGCGCTCGCGTAAAAGCCCTTTTGCGCCAACAGCACGGTCTGTGAAATGAACACCACCAAGCCCGCGAGCTTGACGGCGGCGAAGAAAAATCGCACCGCCCCCTGCTGGTGATACCGGTTCAGGGCCTCCAGTAAATAATCCGACGAGTAATGAATGGATGCTTCAATCATACCTAAAGCACCCCAGCATAAAACCCGCCGGGCAAATCAGGCAAGCCGACAATGGCTGGCGCCCGAGAACTTCAGGCAACGGCCGCCGCGCCGTAATCCAACGCGCCGGTATGGGCGATGAGTTTCCAGGCGCCGTCGGGCATTTTCGTGTAAATCTTGCACACCCGGCCCAGCCAGTGGCAATCGGCCCGCGTTTCCTTATGCCGCCAAAGAGTGTCGATATCCACGACCGCAAAGGCGCCATCCCCCTCGGGCGTCACCGCGATCCTCACCGTGCGGCGGCGGTTATGCGCCAAATCGTGGTGATCGAACAGGTCCTGCCAATTCCGTCGCCAGCGGGCGTAATCGAATCGGCCCATGATAAATTCCCAGCGCGCGGGGTCGTGGTCCCGCGTCGTCGGCGGCCAAGGCCAGACCATGTCGGGATGAATAATTCCCAGGAATAAGTCCGGATTTTTCGTATCCCAGCCCCGCGTCTCCAAATCGACCAGGGCCTGAATGGTGGTTTTAAGGTCTTCCAACATACGAGGAATTTAAAAGCTTAGTGGCACGCGGCCAATGGGGGTGACCGAACCGATCGCATGGGCTGAGCGTAAATGCCTGCGCCGCCCCTTCCGCCCTCCCCTCCTCCGATGAGCTGGCTCACCGGTCCCGGAGGGCCAACTCTTCGGCCGCGGCCGCCAAACGCTCGTGCGCGCGCATGGCGCGCCAGCCGATATAGAGCCACAAGAGCGACATCGAAAAACCAACGAGCCCCGTCACGAGTGCCAAGATCACGCCGCCGGCGCCATTCACATTGAAATTCATTTTTTATTTATAGCTAATATCAATAATCATTCCCCATGGTCCAGATTATTCGATCCCGATTTCACCGCGCGCGCGGCAATGGGCGCTCCCGGCGTGGCGGTCGAACCCGGAGCGGGGGGGGCATCCGTGGAGGGTGAAGGCTGGCGGCTTCGGCGTCAGGCTAATCCAGCCAGTTTTTCCTCCAACTGGGCTGGGGAATAGATCGGTAAGTCGCAAGTCGCGCCACGGCATAGGTAAGCGGTGGGCTGGGTGGCGGCGAGGGTTTGGGTGAACGGATCCACCGCGCCCGCGGGGCTCAAGATCACTTTACGCGGCACATAGGCTTTATGGGCGGCTCGCAGCCAAGGCGCGAGCGCCGAGCCCTCGCCGATGCCCGCGAGCACGATCCGCACCGGCGGCTCCAAAGAAAATTGCAGGGCCACCAAACCAAAAGGCACGGCTTGCGGCGAAGTCGCAAGTTTTGGGGCTAACCAGCGCAAGGTCTGCCCGACCGCCGGTTGATACGCCGCGCGGCCCGTGATCGCGCGCAACCGGAGCAGCCCCAACACGGCGGCTGAATTGCCGGCGGGCTCCGCGCCGTCATAATCTTCCTTCATGCGAAACACCAGGTGATCCGTCCGCGGTCCGCTCTGCCAAAAACCGCCTTGCTCGGGATCGTAAAACTCCTCCAGCATGGCGTCCGCCACCTGAATGGCAAACGCCAGCGGCTCCGGATTCAAGGTGGCTTCGTAGAGATCCAGCGCGCCCAATAACACGAAGGCGCTATCGTCGAGCAACCGTACCGCGTCCCGTTCCCCCTCGCGCCAGCGGTGCGAAAGGCGCTGGCTCTCCGGGTCCCACAGTTTTTCGCGCAAGAAAGCCAGATTACGTCCGGCGACCTGGGCGAACTCCGCCTCCCCGAGAACCGCGTGCGCGCGCGCAAACGCGCCCAGCATCAGGCCATTCCAGGAGGCGAGCACTTTATCATCCAGCAAGGGGCGCGCGCGGTTTTGCCGGGCGGCGAACAGTTTGGCTTTCACCGCGTCGAGGCGCTGCCTTTCGGCGGCGTCTTTGGGCGGCAGCCGCAGGCTCAGCACGTTCTGATGCGGCAGCGGGTGGGGATCGCTGTGATCGACGAAATTGCCGGTCGCGGTGACCCCGAGGTGACGTTCGGCGGCGCGCAACTCCTCCGGCGTGAGCAACCCGGCCAATTCTTCGCGAGTCCAGCAATAGAACTTTCCTTCCTTACCTTCGCTATCGGCGTCCTCGGCCGAATAAAAGCCGCCCTCCGGATGCGTCAAATCGCGTCGCACATAGGCAAGAATATCGCGGACGACCTCCGCGTGCCGCGGTTGGCCGGTGGCTTGATAGGCTTCCAAGTACAACTGCGCCAGCTGGGCGTTGTCGTAGAGCATTTTTTCGAAATGCGGCACCAGCCATTCGGCATCCACCGAATAACGCGCGAAACCGCCGCCGATTTGGTCATGAATGCCGCCACTCGCCATGCGATCGCAGGTCAACACGACCCGATCCACCGCTTCTTCGTCCGAAAACTGGGCGCCATAGCGCAACAAAAAAAGCGGCACGGCGGGCCGGGGAAACTTGGGCGCGCCCCCAAAGCCCCCATTCAACTCGTCGAACTCCTCGGTGAAACGCGCCGCGGCTTCGTGTAGCAACGTCGGTCCCAGCGCCGCTTCCGTATGGGCGCGCGCCTTGATGGCTTGCGTGAGATGTTTGTACAACTCCGCGGCCGAGCGGGTGAGGTCCGCCCGCCGTTCGCGCCAAAGCTTGTCGATCTGCCGCAACAACGTCAGAAAACCGGGCAAGTTATGGCGGTTTTCGGGCGGATAATAAGTGCCGCCGTAGAAGGGTTTCAAATCGGGCGATAAAAACGCGGTCAATGGCCATCCCCCCTGCCCCGCGATCGCCTGCACGGCGGTCATGTACACGCGGTCCACATCGGGGCGTTCCTCGCGATCCACCTTGATGCTGATGAAACGCTCATTGAGAAACTCGGCGACAGCGGCGTTTTCGAAGGACTCCCGTTCCATCACGTGGCACCAATGGCAAGTGGCGTATCCAATGCTGAGGAAAATGGGTTTATCTTCCGCCTTGGCCTTGGCAAAGGCGGCTTCTCCCCAGGGAAACCAATCCACCGGATTGTGACTGTGCTGCAATAGGTAGGGCGATTTTTCCCCGGCCAGCCGATTAGTGTGTTCAAGATTGGCAATGGACATGCTAATGGATTAAGTGGTTGTGATCCGACGGCGCATTCACCATACCCCCCCTCGGATCTTCGCGCAAACGAACCCGCCATGGTTTCACCGTTAGATTATGCCAATCCAATTCACGCCTAACTACTTACCCACACTCGTTAGTACGTTATTTTAGGCGAAATCCCCATTTGCTGCCAAGACGGTAGGATAGAACACACTTCCGGTCGGCTCTTTGGCTGCCCGGCGGGGTGGCTCACTCGGTCCGAGGCCGCTGGGGGCAGCTTCCCTCGTTCGCGCCTAGCCGGACAGCCAAATATCTGTCCATGAATTGTATTCTATCCCACCGTCTTGGCCGTACTTCCCCCGTTTTGGCAGAATCCCGGCAGCCTGGGCGCCGTTTATTTCGCGGTCTCGGACTGGGCATAGCGAACGAGATTAACCAACAATCTATCCGCCGCCGGATGGGCGGCGAGGTGTTCCAAGATCCTAGGCGTGCTGAGAATCAGGTTGCCCGAGCCGGAGTGGTAGCGGGCGATCAGCAAACCAGAACCGTAACCTCGCGGATATTGCGCATTGCCGGTGGCAAAAGCCGCCGCCACGGTTTCATCCGGCGTATCCAAACCTTCCCATACGGCGCGGGGGATCACCGGCCCATAATAATCCCAATCCAAAATGCCCGGCCCGGGCAAGCCATCGAACACCGGATGGGTTTTAGCCACGCATTCCTTATGATAGAGCCAGTCGTTAAAGTCCCGGCACCGGCCTTTTGCCTTGAGCGGGAGCCAAGCCATGGCCGCCTGGCCGGACTGGAATAACTGGCCGCTCAAGAATACGACGGTGGCGCCGCCGGTCAGCCGCCGACTCAAAGTTTCCCAAAGTTCGGGCCGCTGCTCGGCATCGGCTGGATTACCCACCAGGATAATGGGCGCGACACTATTAGTCGCCAGCGGCGCGCAAACCAGGCCTCGGGCCGACAACCATTTTTCGACTTTGGCATCCAGCCCCCAAAGCGACGCTTCGCCGGACAAGACTGGAAACGCGACGGGTTCGGAGACGAAAAAACGCAACCGCCCGCCCGCGGGGGCGCCGCCTTGGTCTAAGCTGGCGGCGAAACTATACGCGCCCGGTGGCGCCTCGAATTGGAAGGTTTCACGGATAACCGGCACCGCCAGCGGGGGCGGATTGGGAATTTGCACCCGGGCGGATTTTTCCCAAACGACGCCGTGGGCGCCGAGCACCCGGAAGCGCGCCGGGTAATCCCCGGGAGCCAAGGCATCCTCAGTGGCGAGCACGGCCTCCACCGTAATTGGCTGGCCGGGGAAAAGATTCATCGGCTCGGCGAAGAGGCACCAGCGCAGCGGCGCCCAACCATCGCTCACCGCGTCGAACACCTCGGGTTTCCATTCGCGCCAGAAGGTCCAAAGCCCCTCGCCGGTGATGGCGTGATCCAGCATGCCCGTGAGATTAAAGCCGCAAATTCGCGGGTTGGAACGGATCGCGTTGAAACCGAGGGTCCGCTGCCGCGCGTGCAAGCGCTGGCTTTCGCGCAGGAAATCCTCGGGAAAAGGATAAACGCCGTCGAACCCTAGGCGGGTCCAATCAGCCGTGAACGCCTCGGCTTGTTCCCGGATAATGGTGGCATCTTCCAGATCGGGCCGCGCACCGGCTTGCTGAAAATGCCGCCATTCGCTGAGGACGTTCATCTCACTGCCGATGCCATATTCGGAAAGGAACACCGGCTTGCCCGCCTGGCCCAATGCGCGAATCAACCCGGTCGACTCCGGCGCTTGGGGGGTGGCGGGATAAAAATGCGCGTCCCCCGCGCCGGGCACATAACCGCCCGCGCCCAAACTGGCTGAAGCCGCCCCCGGTCCCTCCCCACCCCAAACGTGTTCCCACACGCCGCCGCCGGGATTACTGGCGGACCCGAACTTCATTTGGCCGTCCCACCGTCCGCTGCCCAGCAGCACCAGGCGCGCGGGGTCCAACGCGCGCAACGCGGGCAAATAGGCCAGCGCGTGCCGGAAGACCGGCCCATCCTGGGTTTCGTTGAGCAGGCCCCAAATCGTGACGCTCGGGTGGTTACGATCGCGCCGGATCATGGCGGCGGTGCTCGCGTCGAACCGCGCCCCCATGAGCGGGGAATCGCCCAGTAGCCAGCTGGCGAAACATTCCTCATACACCATTAGCCCCAATTCATCGCACAAATCCAACTGTTCCGGCGAGGCCAACCCGGCGATGAACCGCACGGTATTGAACCCCGAAGCCTTGGCGTAAAAAAGGTCGCGGCGGGCGAAATCCGCGCTGGGGATCGTTTGCTGGGTGATGGGCAGACAATTGCCGGTGTGGGTGCTTTTGAGAAAAAGCCGTTTGCCGTTGAGCTGAAAAAAGCCATCCACCAGGCGAAAATCCCGAAAACCGCAACGCGTCGATTGCCGATGCGCGGGGGCGGCGGTAGTGGTTAAGGCGGCGGTGACCCGGTAGAGATAAGGGTCTTCCAAATTCCATAAGCGCGGACTGGGCACCTGGATCTCCAGTTCGTGCGCGGACCATCCGGAAGGAAACACAGCCTGGTTCCCGACGGACTGCAACGTCTCGCCTCCGCCGGCGGCGGGCGCCACGGACACTTCCAATTCCCCCATCACGGCGACGGGATTGGCATTGCGCGCTTCGATTTTGACGCGCAGACGGCCGGTTTGCGGCTCAGGTTGCGCGAACAGCCCCGCCACATAAACCGCGGGCACGGTTTTCAAGGTCACCGGATAGAGGATGCCGCCGCTGTTGAGCATGCTGCCGCAGGAGAATGCCATCACTTTATTGCGATGGGGCGTTTGCCCCAGGACGATGCCCTCGATGGGTTTATCGGTGGGATTCAGCACCCGCACCGCCAGCAAATTGGCGCCGAGCGCGTTCAACGCGGCGGTGATGTCCAACTCGAACGGAGTTTCGCCCCCTTCATAGGCGCCGACGTGCTTGCCGTTCACCCAGACATCGGCCAGATAATCCACCGCGCCAAAGCCAAGCAACACGCGGTCCCCGCTCCGCCGGGCCAGCTCGGGCGTAAATTCACGCCAATACCAGGCCACGCCGTGATCGCCCGGAAACACTTGCTGAATCATCCCCGGCACGGGCGCGGGCTGGGCGGCCGCCGGTATTTCCTCGAACCAGCGCCCGGCGCGGCCTTGATTGCCCGGGTCCAAGGCCAGGCGCCAGCCGCCCGACAAAGTCTGCGCTAGCGGGCCGGCGGTTGGGCTGACCGGGCCGCTCCAAACCGACCACGCCGCCAGGCAAAACGCCCCCACCAACCGACCGACGTAGGTTCCAAACCGGCAGAGCGAAATTTTCATGCGCGCTAAGTTTCCAAACAGTTCCGCAGGGTTTGGATTAATTTAGCGGGAACATAAGGCTTGGAAAGAAAATTCACACCTTCTTTAATGGCAACGCCTGGATGCAGCAATTCCGGGCTGTAGCCACTGGTGTAAACCACCTTTAAACTCGGCTTTTGGGCGCGTAACCGCTTGGCCAGTTCGCCGCCGGAAATGCCGTCCGGCATGACCATATCCGTCAGCAGCAGCTCGATTTTAGACATGTTCAACGCCCAAATTTCCAGCGCTTCCTTGCCGCTGGCCGCCGCCAGCGCTTCGCAACCTTGCTGTTGCAACACCCGGACGGCCAGGGTGCGCAAAGCCGCCTCGTCTTCGACAATCAGAACGGCCCCACGCAGGCAGCTGGGGCTGGCGGCGTCCAAGCCGTGGGTTGCGGGGTCTTTCAACGCGCCGTGCGCCGGCAAATACACTTCAAACACGGTTCCCTTGCCCGGCTGACTGGCCACCTCGATCATGCCCTCATGCTGCTTGACAATGCCATAAACGGTGGACAACCCCAAACCGGTGCCCTTGCCGATATCTTTGGTGGTAAAAAACGGCTCGAACAAATGCTCGACCGTGGCAGGGCTCATGCCGCTGCCCGTGTCCTGAATCCGCAGCCGGACGAAAAAGCCGGGGCGGCCATCGGCGAGTTTATGCGCCTCGGCCGCGCTTAATTGGATGGCCGCGGTCGAAAGCTCGAGCCGCCCGCCTTTGGGCATGGCGTCGCGGGCGTTGACCGACAAATTCATGATGACTTGGCTGATCATACTGGGATCAGCCCTCACCGTAGACATCGGGCTACCATAAGCGATTTTCAGCTCGATATGCTCCCCCAACACCCGCCCCAGCATCTTAGCCGTGCTAGCGACGACATCGTTCAAGTCGACCACGCGCGGCTGGATGAATTGTTTTCGGCTGAACGCCAACAACTGCCGGGTCAAATCCGCCGCCCGCTGGGAAGAGGCGGCGATCTGGGAAAGGGAATCGACGCAATCGGCGGGCAGCCGCTCATCGGTCAACATCAAGCTGGTATTGCCTTGGATAACCGTGAGGAGATTGTTGAAATCGTGCGCCACCCCGGCCGCCAACTGCCCGATGGACTCCATTTTCTGCGCCTGGCGCAACTGCACCTCCAAAGCCCGCCGTTCGCTGACGTCCTCGATCGTACCGTAGAGGCGGACGCAATCGCCCGCCGCGTCGAAGGCGGCTTCGACCCGCGAATGCACGGCGCGCTCGACGCCGCTGGGCAGCCGCAGCCGGTGATCCATGCTGAACGCCCGCTCCCCGCGCAAAGTGCTTTTCATGGCCGTCCAAAAAGACCGGCGGTCGACGGCATGCAAGCGACCCAAGGCGGTGGCCACGGCGCGCGGGGACGTTTCCTCCAATTCCAGCATGCGACAGGCCTCGGCGGAGAGGCTCAGCCGCCGGCCCGCGATAAAAAACTCCCAGCTGCCCACGTGCCCGATCCGCTGGGCTTCAGCCAAACGGGCCTCGCTGTTGCGGAGCCGCTCCTCCGCGCGTTTCCGGCCGGTGATATCCCGGGCGATCGTCTCGAAACCGGTGACGTGGCCGGACGAAGCCAGCGCCCGGGTGCTCAATTCCAGCACCAGGCGGCGGCCATCCTTGGCGTGAACCGCCAGCTCATAAGTGTCCGCCAACGGCGTGGCCTCGCCATCGCGCATGAGTTCACGCAGCCGGGCGTGATGTTCCGGGGCGACGATCTCCGGCAGCGACATGCGCAACGCCTCCTCCCGGCGGTAGCCTAGCACCCGCTCGCCCGCCTCATTGATCGATTGCAGCCGGCCCTCCAAATCGTAAGTGAAAATCGCGTCGTTGGCGTGCTCCACCAGCTCGCGGCAGCGCTCCTCCAGGCTGGCCTCATGCTCCAACCGCTGGCGGATGAGCTGGGTTTGATGACGCACCTGGCCTTGGAGAGCGGCCACCCAAGCCAGCGCGGCGATCACCGCGCCCACCAGCAGAAACGCCAGGGCCAGGACACGGGGAACCGTGATCCAGGAGGATCTCCGCAGCACCACGATATCCGCGGGCGAACGCGCCAGGAGACGGAAGGATCGAGGCTGCCGGGTTTCATCCGCGCGCACATGGCAGACGCCGGTGACCCGCAACAGGCTGCCCGCGCTCCAGGCAGGATAGAGGCCGCCCGATTCCGCCGGCTCCATGCCGACGGTGAACATCGTTTGACCATCCTCGAGCACCAATTCCGGCGCCGGCGAGGCGGGCGAATTCTCCAGCAGGCGGGCTTGAATTTGGATCAAATCCCCGTGGTTGGTGACACTCAAAACCGCCGACGCTTCCAAGCGCCGGGGAATGGGTTCGAGCCCCTTGCGCTTGACGCGAAACTCGGCGTTCCGAAACATCGGCGTCAGTTCATCCAGGGAGCGAAACCCCACCAGTTCCACCTCATCGCCCAGCTCGACCGGGCTGGCTTGGCTGGTTTGGGCGCGGATGCCTCCCGTGCCATCCTGCACATAAATTTCGCGGCCCGGACGGCATAAAGTCACCGCCCCTTCCACCTTCATCCGCCGGCTGGCGGCGCCGGGCGGGATGAAGTGCAGCACATCGCTAATGCGCTGGAGGGGGATGTTAAACTCATCCGCCGGCGCGGTCTCCAGGATACGGATGGACGCCTCCCGATCCGCCGGCAAACTGACGCTAATCGGCACCCCCAGGGAGTTGATATTCACCACGCATACGCTCTCCACCTCCACCACGGCATTGAGCAGATTGGAGCGCAACGTGGTGACGGCGGCCTGGGGAATCGTGCATTGATAACGCCCGTCCGCCGCCACCAAATCCAGCAGCAAGTGTTCGTCGTAAACCTCGACCGACTGCACGGTGCCCGCCACTTTGACGCGGCGGCTGTCGCAGACGCCGCTGATCGCCTGCTGGTAATTGAGCGCCACGGGCGCGGGCATCACGCCATTGCCTAACGATTCGATTTTCGCGGGCGAGATCATGGTGAGCACTTCACCCGGCACCGTCACCCCGGACACCTCGATCAACTCGCCGGATTTTAAGGGGAACAATCGGTTGCCGATATTCACATACAAGGCGTCATCGCCATCCTGGATGAACAACTGCTTCCAAATCGCGTCATATTGCGTCACGACTCCCCGCACTTTCACCGGGTAATGCTGCCGCGACTCTTCCCGCGTCAAGGCGAGGATTTGCTTGATCGTCGTCAACGTTGGCAGCGCGGCATCCGCTTGCGCCGCGGTGACCGTCGCCGCGGGAGACGATTGCACCAGCCGGTACTGGGCATCCTCCAATTCGATCGCCGCGCCGTTGCGCACGGGAAAGCCGATGGCTTCCACGCGATCATCCTTGGCCAAGGGAATGGGCAGCATCGACCAGACTAAAATCTGGCGGTCGCCAGCTTGCAGCACCAGCGAGTGCCTTAAGGACTGTTTGGCGACCAACCCCTGAATCCGCACCCGGGGCGTCCCAATCGAGTTCGTGGACTCCGCCCGCACTTGGTTGAAGGGAACCGCCGCCAGCGCAAAGGGGTCCATCGGACCGGGCCGTTCAACCCGGATGGATTTGAATTCCGCCACGAAAAGCCGGGGTGCGATCGCCTGGCTGGCGGAGCTTGACGATTGCACGCAAACGCCCTGGACAACCACCCGCGCATCGAGCAGCCCCTCCAAATCCGACGGTCGGTGATGCCGCACCGCCACCTCGATCCGCTGACCGTTAGCCATCACTACCAGATGTAGCCGGCCGTAAACCATCGCCGACCGAACGGTGCCGCGGATTTCCACCAAGCGGGAATCCCACTCCGGCTTGGATAAGCTCGCGGCGTCCACCACCTGAGCGAGCGGCCAATTCCCGCGCCCGAGGCCGCGCACCGAAATCTCAATCAATCCGGAATTGGCGTGGGCCGAGGCCCGCGCCGATTTGATGCCTTCGATCTGCACCCGCTCGCCCGCCTCGATTTTGAACCGGTGCGGCGCGGTGTTTACCAACAACGCCCCGGTCTCATCCTGCGCGTATAAGAACTGATTATCGGGATCCGAATAGGTGGCCACCGCGATAAGTCGGACCGGCTGGCGATCCAACCAGGCGGAAGCCGCTGGCCGCAGCACCTCGGCGACCTGGGTAATTAAGGGCGCGGTTTCCGGCGATGACCATTTTGAGGCAAGCCAAAAAAACAAGCTTGCCAGCAATACGACCACGATGGCGACCTTTCCCCCCGCTGTACTCCTAATCAACCGAAGCATGCCCCTTAAGCCTAACTCTTTTTGCGAACTCAGGCAAGACCGCTCATGAAGTTCCCCCCCGCCGACGCCGGAGGTTTTCCCGGTTCAGCCGCACCGCGCCGACGGGTAATGAAACTGGTATCCCACTCATTTTTTATTCGCCAGCGGATCTAGACCAAGCCTATATTAAGGCTTGGCACCGGTGCGACATCCCGAATGGCGCGAACCTGAAAAGGACGGGGTAAAAATCGCCCGACGGCCGGATGCGCAGACAAGCGACATTAGCGAACGGGGCGTTCAAATGAGACGAGGATTATGAAAAAGCCGCACGTGCTCATCATTGAAGACGATGATCTGCAGTACGAGATTTACCAAGAGGCTTTGGAGGCGTATGAACTGACCCAGGCCCGATCGGGTAGCGAGGCTTTAGCGATCATCGCCAAGAAGCCCCCGGAAATCATCCTGCTGGATCATATCCTCGCGTCGGGCCAACTCGGTTTGGACTTTTTGCCGCAATTCCGGGAGCTGTTGCCGTATGTGCCGGTCGTCGTCATTTCGGGCGTGCTCGAATCGGACCAGCAAATGAAAGCCCTGCAAGGCCCCCGCCGCGCCCACTATGTCCTCGCCAAACCGGTGGACGTCGTCGAACTGCGCCAGGTCATCCATACCGCCCTGGCCGAATGTGGCGAGAGCGAAATTGTGCGCCGGTTCGAAGCCCTGGAGCGATCCAAGCGGGCGGATGTCGAGGCTCTCTTAAGCCGCTCGACCGACCGGCTCAGCCGGCAAAACGAAATCCTGGCCAGCGTCAAAAACAGCGAGATCCGGCCCAACGTTTCCGCCCTAGCCCGCCAATTTCGCGTCGCCCGCAAAACCATAATCCGGGACCTGCAAGAATTGATCCGCCGGGGCCAGCTCGCGCCGGAAGTCTTTCCCAAATGGGATGTCACCGACGAAAACGACGATGTTGATTAGGGCGCGCGTCTCCGCCCCCCGTCTGGTCCCGTTTTGCCAGGCTCGCCGAAACCGCCCCCGCCCCATTTAAAGCCGGATTTAAAAAAGAGTCGCGTCGGCTTGACTTTTACTACTACCATGGTAGTATTACCGTATTAGTAATTCCCGACACTCAATGAACAGCTCCAAAATTCAGCGTTTAGGCTCCCTGCAACTCAAGATCATGAAAGTGCTTTGGTCCCGCCCCCCGGCCACGGTGGCGGAAGTGAACGACGCTTTGAACACCGCCGCGCGCCCCGCCGGCGAGTTGGCCTACACTACGGTCGCCACCATGCTCCGCAAGATGGAGCAACGCGGCTTGGTGGCGCACGCGACCGAAAGCCGAACTTTTTATTACCGCCCGCTGGTGGCGGAAACCGCCGTGGCCACGGGGTTGGCGGATGACCTGCTGGACCGGGTGTTTGAAGGCAGCCTCGCGGGCTTGGTAAGCCATTTGCTCTCGCATCGTGAAATCAGCCGCGATGAATTGGGCCGGCTGGAACAATTGATCGCCGAAAGGAAGAAAAAATGAGTGCGTTTCCCGTTTTGCCGTACTGGTGCGCCTTCACCGTTTTGCTGGCGGCGCAGATCGGTTTGATCGTGTTGGCGGGTCTGGCCTGGGAACCGCGCCTGGGCGCGCCCCGCCGCCGAGCCCTCTGGCACGCGGGTTTCATCGCCATCAGCCTGGTGTCCCTAGCGGCGATGGCAGGCGCGTGGTCCGTGTTAGTCCCCTGGCTCAACCCCCATCAAACAGCGACCCTTCCCACCGTTCCAGAACCGGCAGCCCGCGTCCTCGGCACGGCCGAGAGGCGAGTGAAATTCCCCGCCAACGTGGCGCCCGAATCCGCGCACCTCGCCGCCCCGGCCCGCCCATCGCTGGCGGCCCGGCCCGCGCCATTGGCCGAGTCCACCCTCCAAGAAAGTCCGGCCAACGCATGGGCGCCGACCCCACCGCCCAGCCTCTCGCCACTAACCACCCCTAACCCACCTTGGAATTGGCTGAAAGGGATTGAATTCGGCTGGCTAGCCTTGTGGAGCCTTGGCACGATGATCGCGCTGATGCGCGTGGGTTTGGCGTGCTGTTTAACCCTTTGGTTGCGCTGGCGCCGGCCCGCGTGCGAGGATTCCGAGCTGGTGGAAACCATCCGCCGACTCGAATGCCAACTCGGCTGCGCTCGGCCGATCGCCCTGCGCACCTCGCCCGGTTTGAGCGGGCCGATTGCTTTTGGTCTGCGGCATCCCACAATCATTTTGCCCGCGCATTTCGTCGCCAGTTACTCGGCGGTTCAACGCCAAGCCATGCTGGCCCACGAAACCGCCCATCTGGCCGCCGCCGATCCCGCCTGGAATCTGTTGGCCGACGCGGTGAGCGCGCTGTTCTGGTGGCATCCCCTGGTCTGGCGAGCGCGCCAAGCCTTAAGCCACGCGAGTGAATTGGCCGCCGACGAGGCAAGCTTGGTGGTGCCGGATGGACCCCGCATCCTGGCTGAATGCCTGCTGGCCCTGGGTGGGCGGCCATGGCGGCCGCATTCGGCGGCGTGGCTGGGAATCGAAGGCCGTTTTCGCTCGGGCCTGGGTCGCCGGGTCGCGCGCCTGGTCGATCTACAGGGGCAAGCCATCCGCCCCCCCGCGCCCCGGAGCGCGTTAGGTCTCAAAACGGCGGCCGCCACGCTGGTGGCCACCATCACCCTGTTAGGCTCGGCTTGGGCAATGCCTCAAGCTTTAACAAAAGGAGATCCTATGACACAGTTCAAACATACCTGGAAACATTCCCTAGCCTCCCTCACCTTGGCCGCTTCCCTGGGGGGCACCCCAGCCATTACCGCCGCCGAAACCCCGGCCCCCGGCTTGGAAGCCAGCGAATCGATCGAAACCAACTCCCCCTCCGAGTTAAATCCCCCCACGACCCACCGCCAAACCGCGAGCAAAGCTCGCCCCATGAGCGAGGCCATGATGAAACGATACGGCTGGGCGCCAGGCGATCTCCCCTCAACTTCGAGCCGCGACGAAATTGCGCAAAAGCTGAAGACGATTTCGTTTGAAACCATCGAATTTTCCCCAAGTCCCACCTTGGGCCAGGCGCTCAAACACATAGCGGAAGCGGCACGTCAGCAATTTGGCGAAGAATTCAATTTCATAATCAGCCAAGTTCCTAATCCGAATCGGTCAGGCCAGACAATCTTCTACGATCAAGCCCAAGGCCAGTACACTTATCCGGCTGACGCCAGCGCCATAGGGTTGGGGCTCGACGGGCCGCTACGCAACATCACCCTGCAAGGGGTTTTGGAAATCCTCACGCAAGTCGCGAGCGAACCGGTGCGTTATTCCATCAATAATTTCGGGATCGTGTTCACGCGTGGCGCGGCCGAAATCCAGGAAACCGAGACGGTCCAACGCGCTCAAATGAGCACCGCCATGATGAAGCGCTATGGCCTGACCCCGGCCACTCCGCCCGCGGTCGAGAGCGCCGCTCCCGTCGCGTCGAACCATTTGCGCAACACCCTGAAGACGGTGGTTTTCCCGGAGTTCAAGCTGCCCGCCGGCAAGTCGTTTCAAGAGGCCGCGCACATCCTGCGCCAACAAATCAGCGCTCAGGCACCCGACCAACAAGCGGTGAATATCATTATCGCGGCCTATTCCACCCCCCCGCTGCCCACGGTTCCCATCCGTGGCGAAATCAGCCTTAAACAAATCAACGCCCTCGATGTTTTGGAAGTTTTCACCCAGCTATTAAGCCTCCCGGTCCATTATGTCATCACGGATAATTACATATTATTTTTGCCCAATGAACGAAACCCGGAGAGAGCGATCGCGAGCAGTTCCGCAACCGCCAAGCCTTCCGCGCGCGCGCCTCGCCAGTTGCTGGCGCGCTCCTTCAAAATCGACCAAGCGCACTTTTACAAACGGTTGGAAGACACCTTTGGCATCGCCACTCCAAACGAAGAGGACGCGGTGGCCAAAACCCGAGCCGCGGTCATTCAACTAGCCAGCCAGTTGGGCGTGGTGATTGAAGAACCCGCCAAAGAAGTCTTCTACAATCGCGACTCCGGAATGCTCATGATCCGGGCGAGCGCGGCGGGATTGGACACCCTGGCGGCCGCGCTGGAAACCCTGGGCTGCGGAAGCCCGGCAAAATTTTAGCGCGAAAGCGCGCCAGCCAATAAACCCGGGGGTGCGACAAGGAATAAGGCCTTCAGGGCGCGGCTTTCACCCCCGGCGGGCGGATTAAGAATCCACCCGCTGCGCCATCCCCGCCCACCGTGATTCTCCGTCTGGCTCGGATCGTGGCCACCGCGCCTTGAACCTGCTTCCAATGTGTGCTTTATTATATCCGGCAAAAGAGTTCAGCGAGGGTTAAACCAAAATAAAGCAATGTCCAAAAAAACTACTAAGAAAGCAGCGC
>DBTJ01000089.1:1725-25444 GCA_002306985.1 Verrucomicrobia bacterium UBA1319 | reverse complement strand
AAGAAAGCAGCGCAGCCGCCTGCCACTCCGGAGGGTGCCAAGAAAAACGCGGTGACAGCCGCTCCCCCTCTCAAAACCACACCCGCAGCCACCGAGCCAGAACCCAAAACTGCGGTTTCCAAGAAAACCCCAGCCACGGCAGCCAAGGCCGAGCCCCCCCCCAGCGCGCCCGTCGCCAGCCCGGACGCCGCCGCCCCGAGTAAGGCGGGCAAGCTCTTCGCTTTAGAGTTGCCGGAAGCCCAAGCCGTTTTCCTGAGCGGCGAATTTAATGGCTGGTCTCCGCAGACCATCCCGATGAAACGCGCGGGCAACGGTCCCTGGGAAGCCGTGGTTCCCTTGCCTCCGGGGCGTTATGAATACAAGTTTGTGGCGGACGGTCAATGGATCACCGATCCCAGAGCCCTGGAACAGGCCGTAAATCAGCACGGTTCCTTCAATTCCGTCGTCGTCGTGCCCGCCTGATCCGGGTTTGAGCGCGAATAAAAAAAATTTGGCGGACCCCGCTCGCAAGCCGGGCCCGCCAATGCTAGAACCAATATACGCTTGGCGTTATTGGCTGATCAGCCGGTAAAAGGCCTGGGTGCCGGAGGCCGTGTCGGTCACCGAACCAGAACCCGTCGGGCTGCCCACACTGGTCCAATCGCCGCTCGTCACGCTGGCGCGCTTCTGCAATTGGAAGGTGCCCGCGTCGCTGCTCCAAGTGAAGGTCAAGGTCGTTCCCGACAGGCTAACCTTCAAGGTGGGGCTCTTAACGGTGACCGTCGCCGCCAAAGCAGGCACGCTATAAATGCCCCAATTGTCGATCGCCCAATACCAACTGGAGGTGCCCGCCTGGATAAAGCGGAATTTCACGCTCTTTTGGTTGTCCGCCAAAGGCACATGGTAGACTTCGATGCGTTTGGATTCGGTGTTATTATCGGAATAACTATCATTGATGCGGCCCTCGATATACGGAGCCAGGGCTTGAGTGATCGGGGCTTTGATGAAGAACCCGTAATATCCCCCAACCAGGGCTTGCGTGTTGGTATCGGTGTATTGAGCCACATCGCCATAGGTGGTAGTCATGGTTTTGACTACGTCGATGGTCCCCACCCCGTTATGATAGACATCGCCGGCATTGTCACCCTGGAGCCAATAGAACACCGGGTTCCAGGTAACCCCGTTATCGACGGTATATTCCAAACCGTTGATGTTGTCTTGGTTCTGCTCATAGGAGCTATTAAAGGCGATCACGATGCCGGTCTTGCCAGTCAGATCGTACGCTTTGGTGGTGAGGTACTGGATTTGTCCGGGCGGCCCATTTTGCCGGGAATCCGTTTCGGCCCGTAAATAATGATTTACCAAGAGCGGATTGGTTTCGTCGCTGAAGGCCACACCGTTAAGTTCCTGAGGCGCGAAACTGCTGACGCCAAAGTCTTTATTAATACTCCAGGAACGGTCGGCCACAACCCAACCTAAATAGAAGTCCGATTTGAGGTCAGTGGAATCATTACCCTCGTTTTGTTTGCCGGTATAGTTCTCCTGCACCCAACCCGTGGGCACGGTGGGATCAGGCCCCGCCGCTGTGGATTCAAAATCCTCGAAGTATAAAGCGGTGGGCAGCACATAGTTACGCAGCAAATGGAAATTCCACGTGTCGGTATGCGCGGCGCCACCGACGCCCGCATCGGAGTAGGTCAACCGCGCGGTGTGAGTGGTTCGGGGCAACTGCGTGCCGGTGGGAGTGTAGGTCAAGGTCGTGAGCCCGCTGGAAGTTTTCTTGGTGGGGGTCACCGCCGTGCCATCGACCGCCAGCGCCAGGGTGGCAGCGTCCACTTGGTTGGTGGATCCATCGCTAACGATGACATTCATCGTTTTGAAACCCACATCGGAGCTGTCGTTGTAAGGAGAAACGAACGCGGACGGTCCGGCGTATTTCACAAACGACCCATAGCCGGCCGTGCGTTTCCAATAGGCCTTCACCGCCGTCGCTTTCGTAGAGTCATTGACGAGCACTTTCGAGCCATCAGTATTGATGGTATACAGCTCCAGGCTGGCATTGCCGGTAATGCAATACCAAACGAGCCGGATGGGATAAATACCGGCTTTGGCGACCGCCACGCCAAACTGGGTTTCCATCGCGGTGGCGCGGTGATCGAAAAGGCCGGCCATCGTGCCGAACGCATCGTATGGATTGGCCGCAAAGGTCACGCGGAAGCCATCGCTGGCGTTCACCCCGAAATTATAATAGCCCGCCGCCAAATCCAGGTAAGCCACCACTTCTCCGGCGACATTATCGCCATTACCGGCGGCGAGGCCCGGCGGGGTAATATCGGCATAGCCATTGGCCGTGTTAAACAAACCTTGTTCCGACGACGTATCAAAAGTGAAATTGATGGTGGAGGAAACCACGTAACTACCGTCCGCTTGAGTTCCCGCGGTGGCCACATCGGGATAGACCGCGCCCGTGGAATCGGCCAGCACGCCGGCCAGTTGCGCTTCGGCATGGGCATTGTTCGCCCCCAACACGCCGTAGGTCGCGGAATCGATTTGTTTTACCCGGAATAGGAAACCTTTCTGGGTCGTGTCAATATCGGCGGTGGTTAAGGCCGCCGAGGCCGGAATCTCGGTGTATTCAGGCATGGTAAACACTTGCGTGACCGTCAAACTGTGCGGCGTGGCGGCGTTATCCGAAAATTGGATGACCACCGTGTTGGTTTGCTTGGGCGGGAACAGCGTGGACGCGGTATAAGTGACCTTGTTCGTGGTCCCCGTCTTCGTGGTCGCCACCGTCACACTGGCGCCATTGAGCTTCACCTGCAAGGAGTTGGCGTTCAAAGCGCTCAGATCATCGTTAATGGTGAAGGCGAACCCGCTGGGATTGTAGGAGAAAGCCCCCAGGTAGGGCGGAGCGATCGTCGCGGTGGCGTAGGCCTTAAGCGTATCACTGCTGGAAGTGTCGTTGATCAGGACGTAATTCGTCGAGGTGCTATTGGTTAACACCCGGAAAAAGGAGAGGCTGCCGCCGCCGCCAACTTGAAAATAGACCAGGCGGATCGGATAAATGCCCGCTTGGGATACCGAAACATCGAACAGGGAATCGCCCACGCTACGGGTACTATCGTAGACGCCTAAGGAAATCGCGCCGGTGGCATTTTTAGGATTCAACAAACACGCGGTGAGTCCAAAACCATCGTCGCTGTTTACGCCTAAGGTATAGACTCCGGCCGCCGGGAATTCGAGATAGGAAACGATCTCCTCCGTGAACTGGGTTGTGCCATTGGCCCCAATCCCAGGAAAATCGGTAGTAGCAGCCAAATCATGAACCGAGCTGCCTGGTGAAACATCCCAGTTCACCACGGAGTCCACCATAATGTAACCGGCGGTGTCGGCGGTGGAAAGATCCGCCGTATTGTCTCCGTGAAAACCCGTCAATTGCTCTTCCGACCATGCCAATGTGCCACCGTGCGTTGCCGCGGTTTGATAGGGCCGGACACGGAAACCGGGCTGGGACGTAGTCACCGAGCCTGCAGGCATCGCATACTCCGGGGGCAGAACGGTTTGTGCCAAAGGCGACACAACACCCGCCAGCGCCGCCAAAACGGACGCAAGAACCATTGTTTGATTGTGTTTCATCTTATTCATTTTACCTGTGAGTTACTAG
Organism: Verrucomicrobia bacterium UBA1319; assembly: GCA_002306985.1. GTDB lineage: Bacteria > Verrucomicrobiota > Verrucomicrobiia > Limisphaerales > UBA1319 > UBA1319. Next base: position 21,801 of record DBTJ01000089.1, on the reverse strand, counting down.
AGCCGGTTGTGGCAGCCTTCCCTTTCCTCCACCATTCGGATTAATTCCGCGGGCTAGGCTGCGGCAACCCCGGAACACTAGGCACGATGCATTACGGTTACCCGTCAACCGAGTGACAACCGTGCGACTTTTTGAATGGATTCGCCTAATGTATATTAATAATATTTTATTCGCAAGTCCCACTGCTAGAATACGCTACTTTTGAAGGCCTCCACGAGTAGACATAAACAATGATTAGACTGTCTTCTATTTCTATATTAGACACCCATCTCATTTGTATTAAGTCTATTACATCCTTTACCAGAGACTACATATCGTCTTATTCCACGTATCCCCCCCCGTTAAGCCAGTGCGATTTGCCGATACAACAACCACTTCCGCTTTAGACATTTCGTGAACCGGACTTACTAAACCATTAGAAACCAATACGTTAACCACTATCTATAGGTTGGTTTAATAATTTACCATTAAATCGCACTCAATCGTTTAATTATCATTATTTATACTACTATTAAACACTTAAGTACTTCCGTTATTATTTGAATCTTAATACTTTTATATTAGACTGAATTTAAGCTGGTTAAGAATAATCAAACCCGTTGCGACGCTCGGGCGCATACTCACAAAACCTCACCGCCTCGCTACCTCCACCCACCTCTAAGCAAAGCACCGCCAAGGCAGTAGAATACAATGCATGGACAGATATTTGGTTGTCCGACCAGGCGCGAACGGAGGGAAGTTGCCCCCAGCGGCCTCCAACCGAGAGAGCAACGCCGCCGGGCAGCCAAGGAGCCGACCGGAAGCGTGTATTATCCCTACGGTCTTGGCAGTAACTCTAGCGTCCGTCTCGTCCCATAACATTCGCATCATTGTCGATAAAACACGGCAACACCGCCGTCCTTCCCATAATGAGATTAAGAAGCCATCTCCCGCGCCTGCTAACGCCATTCTTTCATCTGGATCTCGATTGTAATTATTACCACATTGTCTACATTACATAATATTACCTACATTTTATTACTATTACAACCACATGGCTAACCGTGTAGCGATCGGGTTACACTCGTTACGCCGTCATGGCGAAATGGTTAATTCAGCACACCAACCGCTAAATGCGGTTGCCACCCCTGATTTGCGCGTGGTAATGAATCCGCGATCGAACCTTATTACACCAAATCTAAAGCACCATATCGCATAAACATGAAATATATAATTCCCCTGAAACCCTCGCCGTGGAGCGCCACCTCCACCTTAGGTCTGGCCGCCGCGGCCAGCTTATTGTTCACCCCCGCAACCGTCCTTCAGGCGCAAAAAATCTATAGTGAAAACTTCGAGGAATTGGCGCTCGGGCCCAATATCGACGAAGGTTTGGCGGGCGCGCATGTGTTCACCAAAACGCCCCCGGAAGGCTGGGTGCGCGATGATAGCCAGATGCCTGGAAGTGACGGCGCCACCGATGGCGTCACCGAATGGTCGGGCTGGGGCTTCGCCAATAAAAAATGGTGGGTTACCACCGCCGGGGATCAGCGCCGGTCCGAATGGAGTTATGGTTCCGGCACGGTCATGATCGCCGATCCCGACGAATGGGATGACGCCACCCACGCGCAAGGTCTTTACAATGCTTACATCACCACGTCGGGCATCTCCCTGGCGGGACAAGTGGCGGACTCCTTAGTGCTCACGTTCGATTCCGCCTGGCGCCCGGAAGGCTTCGATGACGGCCTCCCCAACTTCCCGGTCGACGCGGACGGCAACAAAATCAACAACCAAACGGGCATCATCACCGTGACGTTCGACGATGGCACCCCGGTGGAAATCCTGCATTGGGACTCCGATTCCTCGGGCCAGTATTACAAGGATAACAGCGTCAACGAAGCCGTGGTGATTCCGTTGCAAAACCCCGCGGGAGCGGCCAAGCTCAAGTTGAAATTCGCCATGGAGAAAGCCGCCAACGACTGGTGGTGGTCGATCGATAATATCGCCATTGGGGTGCCGCCGTTCGTATCCGGCATCACCGCCGACGGCGTGAGCTTCACGGCGCGCATCACGGAAGCCTTGGGCAAAACCGTAAACCAGGCTAAACCGGTTACCGTGCTGCTGGATGGCGCCGCCGTCACCCCGGTCACGCTCACACAGGACGGAGACCGCGTGCTCGTAGCCTATACGCAAGCCCCCAAAGTATTCACGCCGAATTCCCAGCACACCGTCTCGGTCACCTTCACCAGCAACGAGGGCAAAACCATCACGGAAACCGCGGCATTCACCGCGCCCAGTTACACCACGGTGGCCGCCACTCCGTCGAGCGTAACCGCCACGATCACGGACACGGATTGGCTGACGATCGATGAAAGCAAAGGCGTGACGTTGAAGATCGACGGCAACGCTTCCGTAACGGGCTCCGCGACCCGCGCGGACGCGTATGTGAACGTCACTTATTCCCTGGGGACCAACATCTTCGCCTCCGGATCGAGCCACACGGTGGCCGTCACGTTCACGACCGGCGCGGGCGAATTGGTAACCGACGCGGTGGACTTCACCGCTCCCACCTTCGTAACCTTGCCCGCGTGGCTGGGCACGGCGTTGACGAGCGTTTCGGACGCGGGCCTGCGGTGGCGCACCTATCAAATCACCACCAACGTGGATGGCAAAGTCGCCACCGCGGAAAAAGTGCTGGCCGGCCAGATGGGGCCATCCGTTCACGATGCGTCCGCCCAAGGCACCGACGGTTTCTATGAAATTAGCGCGGTTAACTTCGAAAAAGACCTGTCCGACGCGGGCCGGTTCAACTCCTCGGCGGCGGATAGCTTGGCGGTGCCCGACGAAGCCTTCCCGGGCATTCCCGGAACGGAAGGCAGTTCCGAAGTCTTTGTGGGCGAAGCGCGCGCCTTCGTCGCCTTACCGCAAGCGGGCATCTATTCCATGGTGGTGAATAGCGACGACGGTTTCCAAGTAAGCGCTGGCACCACGAACAACCCCACCGCTTACATTCTCGGAGCTTACGACGCCACCCGTAGCGCGGGCGACACGGCTTTCTATTTCAAAGTCGAGCAAGCGGGCGTGTATTATTTCCGACTACTCTATTTCCAAGGTACCGGTGGCGCCAGCGTGGAATGGTTCACCCTCAACCCGGACGGCAGCGCGGCCCTGGTCAATGGCACCCAGACGGGTGCGGTGAAAGCCTACCGCAAACGCACCGTGGCGGAACCGGTGGCCCCCTCGTCCGGCGGCATTGAATCGGTCGCGCTGAGCAACGGCAAGGTGGTGATCAACTTCACCGGCACCCTCAAAGCCGCCGGAACCATCGCCGGCCCCTACACCGCCGTTGAAAACGCGGTTTCCCCATACTCGGCCACTCCGAACGAGACGCAGAAATTCTTCATCGCCCAGTAAGCGAGCGTTCCCTTCCGCGTTCATCCGAACGCATGCCAGGCGCCGGCCTCCCCAGGCTGGCGCCTTTTCATTCAGCCTTCATTCTCCACGCCAAACTCAGGTTTGATCCGCGCCTGTTCCACGCCTGGATTCACCCCAGCCACAATCATCATGACCCCAGTCGAGAGCTTGGCTCGCTACTGGGATAGAAACCCGGCGGGGAAGGCGGTGCTCATCGAGTCGATTTAAGGCGCCAGCCGAAGATTTTCGAGTGGGCGCGAAGCGAAACCGGCAAACCAAAGCCTCAGCCCGCGCGTTATGAGGTGGTTCCGCCCGGCGGCTTGAATTCGCCCTCCCAACGGGCCACCACGGTGGTGGCCAGGCAGTTGCCCACCAGGTTAACAGTCGTCCGCGCCATATCCAGCAGTTCATCGACGCCCATAATGAGCACCACCCCTTCCAGCGGCAGGTCGAAGGTCACCAAAGTGCCCGCCAGGATGACCTGCGAGGCCCTGGGAATCCCCGCCATGCCTTTGCTGGTAAGCATCAGCGTGAGCATGATCATCAATTGTTGGGAGAGGCTCAAATGCACCCCGGCGGCCTGGGCCACGAACACGGAGGCGACGGCCAGATGCAGGGTGGAGCCGTCCAAATTGAATGAATAACCCAAGGGCATGACGAAGGAAACGATGCGTTTGGGCACGCCAAACGCCACCAAACGCCGCATGGCGTCGGGCATCGCCGCGTCGGAGGAGGTAGTGGTGAACGCCAACACCGCGGGTTCGCTCACGACTTTCAAGAAGGCGCGCACCGGAATCCGCGCCCACAGGGCTATCGGCAGCAGCACCAATAGGCAAAACGTCCCCAACGCCAGATAGAGGGTAAAAATCAATTTGGCCAGATTCTTGAGCACGTCCAATCCGCTGTGCCCCACCGTGCACGCCATCGCCGCGCCAATGCCCAAGGGAGCGAACTTCATGACCACTCCGACAAATTTGAACATGATCTCCGCCAGCGACTCGCTGAATTGAAGCATGGTCGCGTGCGCCGGACCTTTGACTTGCGCCAAAGCTAAGGCGAACAGAATGGCGAACACGACGACTTGCAACACGTCGTTGGCGGCGGCGGCCTCGAAGAAGCTGCGCGGCATAATGTGCTCGACAATGCCCATCCAGGTGACTTTGGCGGGCGGCGCCTGAGCCGCGACTTCCGCCCGAGGCGGCAAGACCACCCCAACCCCCGGTTGAAAATAATTCACCGCCAGCAGGCCGATCGCCAAAGCAAACGTCGTGACCACTTCGAAATAGATCACCGCTTTGCAGGCCAGGCGGCCCACGGCCTTCATGTCGTCACTGTGGCTGGCGATACCCACCACCAGCGTGGAAAACACCAGCGGCACCAGGATGCATTTGATCATCCGCAGAAAAACCGTGGAAATTACCCGGAAGTTTTGGGAAAACTCGGGGAAGAAATGGCCCAAGGCCACCCCCGCCACCATGGCGAAGACGATCCATTGCGTAAGGCTGATCCGTTTTACTCGATCCCACATAGACGCACCCAGAACCGCGCATTTCATTCATCCGCCATCCATTGCCAGAGCGGGGTGAGATTACCGGGGGAAACTCGGGACGGCAACGGATTACTGACATAAACGCCACAAAAGTTTCACGGCGCGAAATTCCTTCCACGCCGTGAAACCAGACAGCGCCAGCGGCCGACGAGCGGATTATTTGTTTTGTCGCCGAATTTGAATCACCTCGGCCGCCTCGTGATCCCCGTTGGCGGCGGCTGTTTGCATCATGGCATTGGCGGTAAGCAAGCCGCGCGTGGCCACTTCCTGCTGGGCGGGGGTCAAGCCTGATTGGGCTGAAAGCTCCTGCAACACCATGACGGCTTTGGTCGAGTTGGTAGTTTTCAAGGCTTCAACGGCATCGCGCACCGCCAAGCGGGTTTCCGCGCTCGCATTTTTGAAAGCCTTGTCGAAAGCCTCTTGCGCTTGGGCTACCGGCAGAGGGGTCAGGGAGACACCTTCCTTGCCGCAACCCGCCAGACAAAACACCGTGGCGAGTAGTCCCGCCTGAACCCGGCGGCGATTTAAGAAATGAGCCATATTCATAATTGATCGAGCGTTAAAATTGTGGCATGACCTGGGGGAGATCGCCGGTGTACCAGCGATAATCCACACCCTTGTTATAACCTTTAAAAGGAATGGACGACACGTTGCCCGCCACCCACATCGTACTGCATCGTTTGTTATGCCGGAACCATTCCCACTCGAAATGGTACTTCCCGTAATATTGCTGGCTAAGTCCGCCCATATTGGGCGGGTTGCCGCCAATCCACTGCGATAAAATGGTTTTCTCGCCCGGAAAAGCCCCGATCGTATCATCCGGCCCCTCCATCCGCTGTTCGGCGGCGTCTTGGCAGAAAATGGTCGTTTGCGGCGACTTTAACTGGCTGATCTTGGTGTGTGATTTACTGCTGGAATTATAGGGTTCCACGATAAACTTGCAGACGCCATAGGTGGAATTTTTCCAGAAATCGTGGCCATACTTACGGTTGTCATCGTGCCATTCATCGACAATTTTGGCGCTCGGGCAATGGAACACATCCCGGCCGCCTCGGCCGCCAATGTAACCAACGTAAGCCACTCCCCAATAAGCCAGCTCCGCGCCGGGACTCAGCAGCTCTTCGGTTTTGTCGTTGGCCGTCCATTGACCATCGTTGGGAATCTCCGGCGAACTGCTGGAGGAACGCCGCACCACGTGGATCGAATCGTTATTATCTTCGGCGTACATACTCACCGCCACTTGCACCTGGTGTAAGTTGCTGATACAGCGCGCCCGGCGCCCTTGTTCCTTGGCCTTGCTTAACGCGGGCAACAGCATGCCCGCCAGAATTCCAATCACGGCGATGACCACCAGCAGCTCGATCAAAGTGAAGCCGCCGGAGCGCACCGGGTTAAGTTGTGAATGATTACGTATCTTTAGCATCTTAAGTTCTCTTTATGAGATTTAGTTTTCTCAGGAAATGATCGTCCCTTGAATGGGGACAACCTCAATCGAGGCTGAACTTACGCGAGTCAGGTCACAATCACGTGACCACCCAATGTCTTTCAGGTAAAACCCGTCAACCCTGACCGACGCGGTTTTTGGACAAACCGCGACCGCTTCAGCCCGGCGCCACTTCGGTCAGGCATTCCTCGAGGATGTCCAGGGCGCGCCCCATTTCCTCGCGAGTAATCGTCAGGGGCGGGGTTAAGGTGACGATATTGCCCATCGTAAGCTTGAAACTGAGCCCCTTGGATAGGGCGGCGTAGAGCACGCGCTCGGCCGCGTCGACCGCCCGGGCGCCGGTTTTGCGGTCCGTCACCAATTCCAACCCCAGGAGCAGCCCCAAACCGCGCGCGTCCCCGGCCAGCGGATGACGCTCCATCATCGAGGCGAGCCGGCGCAAGGCCAATTCGCCCATGACGCGGGCGTTTTCCAGCAAGCCGTCTTCAAGAATGCATTCCAACGTGGCGAGGCCCGCGGCGGCGGCCACCGGATTTTTCTCGTGCGTATAATGGCCCAATGATTTCTCGCGGGCGATGTCCAGCCCTTCGCGGGCGATGATGGCGGCCAGCGGAAACACCCCCCCGCCCAGGCCTTTGCCGATCACGAGAATATCGGGCACCACGTCAAAATGCTCGCAGGCGAACAGCTTGCCCGTGCGCCCCAGGCACATGGGGATTTCGTCTAAAATCAGCAGCGCGCCATGTTTGTCGCAGGCGGCGCGGACTTTTTTCCAGTAGTCCAACGGTGGAATGTAAGGCGTGCTGCGAACCGTCTCGGCGATGACGGCGGCGACGTCTCCTTCTTTTTCCAAAACGTATTCGATGTAATCCGCGCACTTCAAGTTGCACTTGCCCTCGCATCCCCAAAGGCAATGCCGGGCGTCGGGCGGCGGCACATGCTCGCAGCCGGGCAGCAAGGGGCCGATGCCTTGCCGAAAAACCGCCTCCCCACCCACGGAAATGGCGTCCAGGGAAGCCCCGTGAAAGGAGTCCCACATCGAGATGGTTTTAAATCGGCCGGTGGCTAGGCGCGCAAGTTTGAGCGCCATGCCGATGGCGCTGGTGCCCCCCGGAGCAAAGAGGACTTTGTTCAAATCCCCCGGCGCCAACTCGCCGAGTTTTTGGGCCAGGCGGATCGCCGGCTCATTGGTGTAACGGCGCGGGCAAAAGGGTAGCGTGCGCAACTGTCGGACGATGGCGTCGATCACCCGGGGGTTGCCATAGCCCACCTGATGCACGTTGTTGCCGTGAAAATCCAAAATCTTCCGGCCCTGCAAATCCTCCAGATAAGCGCCCGCGCAGCCGGTTAATACATTGAGGCAGGGGGTGGACAAGGATTGATGCAAAAAAGCCCGCGCGTCCTCGGCCAGCCAATGGCGGGTTTCCTCGCCGATGTGCTGACGGTTCCAGGCCGCCCGATGGGCGCTCCAATTCACGTCGCCTTCCGACTTGAAGGCGTCGGGACCGCTGGGGTTGGGGGGCTGGCTCATGCTTGTTTTAAAGGGTGGACGGACGCTTAACCGGTGACTCCCGGAGTGACCGGCACCGGGCAGCCCATGGCCTGCAATGAATCTTCCACGGCGTGCGCCAAGCGGACGAGGTCCTCCGGAAATAAGCGCCCAATGGTGCCAATGCGAAACGTGTCCAGTTGCGTTAGTTTTCCGGGGTAAATAATCATCCCCCGGTCGCTCAGCTGCCGGTAAAAATCCGGGAAGTGAAAACTCGGGGCGACGGGATACCCGAAAGCGGTGATGATGTAGCTCTGGCATGCGGCCGGGAGGAATGGTTTGAACCCCAGTTCCCCCATAGCCTTAAGCAAAGTGGCGTGATTAGCCGCGTAACGCGCGCCCCGCGCGGGCACGCCGCCTTCCGCCTCGAATTCGCGCAACGCCTGGGCAAACGCCAGCAGCGCGTGCGTGGGCGGCGTGAAGCGAAATTGGCCGTTTTTCTCGAACCCTTGCCACTGCGCGAATAAATCCAGACTCAAGCTGCGCGCCCGACCCTCGCATTCGAGCAGCCGGTGCCGCGGCGCGATCACGAAACAAAACCCCGGCACGCCCTCCAAACCTTTGTTGGCGGAAGAAATGAGAAAATCCACGGGCAAGCCGCGCGCGTCGATGGGAACGGCGCCAAAGCTGCTCATGGCATCCACAATGAACACCCGGTGATGCTCCGCCACGAGGCGGCCGATGGGCTCGATCGGGTTGAGAATTCCCGTCGTGGTTTCGCAATGCACCATGGCCACGTGCGTGAGGGCCGGGTTAGCCCGCAGAATCGAGTCCAAGGCCGCCGGATCCGGCGTCGCCGATTCGGCGCAACGGAACACCTCATGCGGAATTTGGAGCACCGCGGCGGTCTTGGCCATCCGCTCGCCATACGCGCCATTGACGACGATCAGCGCTTTGCCCTGGGCGGGGATGGCGCTGCCGAGCACGGCCTCCACGCCGTAGGTGCCGCTGCCCTGTAGCAACACGGCCGCGTAGTCCTCCCCCACGCCCGCCACCCGCAACAGGCCTTCGCGAATGGTTTTGACGACCTGGGCGAACTCGAAATGCCACGAGCCCGCGTCGTGCAGCATCGCCTGTTTCACGCTGGGGCTGGTCGTCAGCGGACCGGGAGTGAATAGTAATTTATCCTGGGAATGTTCGATCATAAGGGAAGCTTCCTGGTTTAGCCCGCCACGAGTTCCAACACTTGCTCGAGACGATCGATCAAATGCGTATGCGGATGGGCGGCCAATTGCGCCCGGGTATGGGAACCGTAAGTGACGCCGATAACGAACCGGCAACCGGCGGCCCGGCCTTCTTGCAGATCGGACGGGGTATCCCCCACCTTCGCCACTTTGTCGGTGCGCGCCACCCCGGTGCGGCGCATGGCTTCGACAATCAAATCCGGCTCGGGACGTCCCCGCTTAACTTCATCGCTGGCCACCGTGGCGTCCAACAGCCCGGGCATGTCCCAATGCAATCGCTTGAGAATCGTATCCAAAATGGCGCGGCTGAAGCCGGTATCCAACGCCACGTTGATGCCCTGTTCCTTGAGTTGATGGAAGACCTGGGTCGCCCCCGGAATTTCGCGCACGCCGGGATCGAACTCGTAATAGTTCACCATGTGGCGGAGAAAGGCCTGAAAAATCCCGTCCACTTCCTGGGCCGTCGACCCGACCCCGCGCTTTTGCTCCAACAACAAACGGATGGCCAGCGGCTTGGGCATGCCCATCACCGCGTTTACTTCATCCCGCGACGCCACCACCCCGGCGGTGGCCAAGGCGTGCCGCAATGAGTGATGCACGGCGTCATCGTCCCGCACCGTCGTTCCCGCCATGTCGAAGACCACTAGTTCAATGCTCATAAATTTCTCTCCCCGCCGGTCCGCCGGCGCGGTTCACCTCGCCACCGCGGCGTCGAAGGCGGACGCCACCGGCTTGGCGATCCACGCCTCGGGCGTTTTTAAATGATAGATTTGGGCCAAGGTCGCCGCCGTGTCATACGTATTGACGAACGCGGTGATTTCCCGATTTTTGGCGATGCCCGGCCCGGCGAGAATCCAGGGAATTTCCAATTCCGCCATCGTCGCCCCGCCATGGCCTTTTTTTACCCCGCCGTGATCGGAGGTCACCAGGATCGTGGCGCCTTCCCATAATTTGGCTTCTTCCAGCGCGCCGATGAGCTGGCCCAGGAGTTTGTCGGCCACCTCCACGGAGGCGTAATACTCCGGGGTGCCATGGCCAAAGGTGTGCCCCGCGTGATCCACATGATCCAACTGCAGAAACATGAGGTTCGGTTTTTTTTGGGTGAAATATTCGATGGCGCGCAAGACCGTGTTGGTCGGGCCCTCGCAGTGTTCGGCCGCGTTGGCCGCCGCGCGCTCGAATAAGCGGCCAAAACCGTCCCAGTCGTAAAACGCGGCGATCCCCGCCCCGGGCCGCTGCTCCCGCAACACCCCGAAGAGGGTGGGAAACATATTGCCGGAACCTAAACAGGTCGGCGCGATTTCAAATTTGTTGGTCTCCCAATCGTTGGAGGTTACGCCGTGCTGTTCGGGCCCGGCGCCCATGATCATGGAAGCCCAGTTGGGGCTGCTGGAAGTGGGCATCACCGCGCGGGCGTGCCAGGTGTACGCCCCGTTCTTCATGAGCCGGCTGAAATTCGGGATCTTCGCGTGGCTCAAGCCATCCGGACTCAGGCCGTCAATCCCGAAGACAATCACCCGCGGCTCGGCCCCCTCGGCCCGGACGGAATCCGGCCGCCCGGCCCAAGCTAAAACGCTAATTAAGAGAGATAATGGTAGGTATTTCATCGTGACAACATCAAGGCTGAGCCTTCGCGGCGCAACCAAATTTTGAACGCGGATACAAGAAAAGGCAGAGCACGGCCGAAACCAAGGTTAACCCCGCCATAAAATGGAAGCCCAGCCGGTAGCCGCCATCGGTGAGTAGTTTGCCAAAATACATGCCCGAGAGTACGCCGGCGAAATAACCGATGCCGTCCACCCAGCCGGACACGGTGGCCGCGTATTCCTTGCCGCGCACCTCGACGGAGAGCACGCCCGCCAGCAAGCTATAGGGGCCATACACCAGAAAACCGATCGCCCCGATGCCCACCGCGATTACGCCCGCCCCTTGCTGAAAGAACCGCGGCAAAAACCACAGGCACCCGGCCAGCAACACCAGATTGCCGAACAGGAGCCGCATGCGAGCCCCGTACCCCAAGCGCGTGTAAATCCAGCCCAACCAAAGAATACCCAACCCGCCCATGACATCGAAGGGCGTAGACCAGAAGGCGGCGGTGCCACTGGACATCTGGCGTCCCACTTCCGTCTTCATAAAATCCACGGTCCAAAAATTAAACGTCTCCCGCAAAAACGTGAGCGTGAAACTCAACGCGCAAATAATGTGGAATTGCGGATCGAACAACAATTCGCGCAACCGGCCGGAAAGCTTCGGCGCGGCGGCGGCGCGCACCCGCGCGGCGGAACCCCGTTTCCCGGGCAGGATTTTCCAGCAAACCAGGGTGATCAGGATCAGCGCGAGCGAAGGTAAACCCATGATGGCGCGCCAATTATCGCCGCTATACTTGGCGATCAAACCGGCGACGGACACCGCGATGGCGCCGCCGAACACGAAGCTGAGCGAAAGCACGCCGATGGCGAAAGCCAGTTTCTTGGGGCCGAACCATTCCGGCACCTGCTTGACCATCGCGCCCCAACTGGCCGAACCGGTGAGCCGGTTGACGCTGTAAAGCGCGGTTAGCACGCCCAGGGTCGGGGAAAACGCCCCCAGCACGCCGAAGCACGCCACCAGCAGCATCGACACGAGGAACGAATCCCGCCCGCCAAACTTATCCACCACCGGACCGAACAGGATTTTACCCGCGGCATAGGCGACCGTGCTCACGCTGGCCACCACGCCGATGGATTCTTTCGACAATCCCCATTCCTTTTGAATGATGGGCACCGCCACGGAGAGGTTTTTGCGGCACAGGTAAACGCCGATGTATCCCGCCACCAGCGCGGCCAGAAACACGTACGGACGGGGCCGGCTGGCGGCCGTCTCCGACGTCGCCGACAAGGGCGCCGCCAAGGCCGACGCGTCCTCCAAGCAGCCAGTGGTTTTACCGGGCATAGGACGGGCAAGTGATATTCGCTCTCAACACGGTGGCGATTGTCCCGGAGCCGGGCGGGAATCACAATGGCCAGAGGCGGGAATGGCCCCGTAACCCGATCGTCACCCCGCCGTTTCGCGCAGTTAATTTGCCCTTTCGCCCCCCGGCGCTCATCCCCTTACAAGCCGCCGAAAACCGGCGATTGACGCCGCGCGGGCGGCTTCCTATAGTGGCCAAGCAGTGTTCAAGCAGACGCGCAACCGATGAGCCCGCACGCCCCTTCCGTCTTTAGAAATAGCTACACCCGTAACGGCCGGTCCATCCGGCTGCGCGGCTGGTGCGTGCGCATCCAGCATCAAGGCGCGCGACGCACCCTGCCGCTGCAAGGCGCCACCCGCGCGGCCGCGACGCGGGAAGCCGCGGAATGGCATCGGCGAATCCTCAGCCAAGGCTGGGCGGCCCTCGAAGCCGTCGACGCGCCCGTCGCGGCACGCCCGGACGCGCGCGCCCAGCGGGACCCCGCTTACTGGAAATCCCGCCTGGGGTTCCGCAAATACAAGGGCGGCGCCGTGTTCTCGCGCCAGCCCACGCTCTCGGCGCGCATCGAGCGGGAGGGCGCGGGCTGGCACTTTCCCCTCGGCACCGTGGATCCCGAGATGGCCGCGCGCCGGGCCTGCGACATCGCCTCCAGCCTCGCCCGGCACGGCTGGCCGGAGGTGTTTTCCCGGCATTCCCGCGAAGTCACCGTGGCCATCTTTTGGCACGCGAGCCCCGCTTGCTGCACCTACACGACACTTTATTCCAACCCGGACCTCACGCCGGCCAACCCCGCGCCCGCCGGGAAAAAACGCGTGGCCATCCTGGAACCGGATGCCGCCTTGGGGGCCGCCTTGCGAGCATGTGTCAACCGGCACCGCGATTTCGTCTGCGAGCACGTTTTTCCCACGCTGGCCCAAGCCTTAAAACAACTCGATCCCAGCCTGGCGGACCTGGTATTGATGAACGCGGATTTGCCCGGCGCTTGGCAAAACCAAGCCCGGGAAAGAATCCACTTGCGGCTACCGAACGCTCCCGCGTACGCCTACGGTTGTTTTGAGGATAGCGACCTTATCTTTGCGCATCTGACGGGCGTCGACGCGGGGTATTTGCTGCGGCGGCGCAAACCCGCGGCGCTGCTGGAACCGCTCCAGGACGCCGCTCGAGGCGCCTTTTTCTCCCCGCGCGACGCAGCCGCCAAAATTCGGGATTATTTTCAGAATTTCTTCGCCGAGTCGCCGGACAGCGCCGAATCCGGCCTGCTCGCCCCGCTCTCGCCGCGCGAAAGGGAGATTTCGGCGCACTTGCGTAAAGGATTTGCGGATAAAGAGATCGCTGACACGATGGACATCAGTATCTGGACCGTTCGCAAACATTTGAGAAGTATTTACGGCAAACTCCGGGTTCATTCGCGCACCGAAGCGGCCGTGAAACTAGCCAGCAAGTAATCCCGCCATTCCCCGGGACAATCGGGCTAAAGTAAGGCGCCTATTAGGCCGATGTATCAAGGTAAATTGGAGAACTTCACAGATTCTAAAAATGAGCGTGCAGAAATGAATCGTTGGCTGGGAAAATCGCCACGCAACTATTTCGCCCAGTGCTGGATCGCTTGCGCCGTGATGTTCATTTCCCTGGCCGCCACCTTGTGGGTCGTCAACTGGTCTCAGCAAGAGATCCGGAAACGCCAGCAGACCAGCTTCGAGCAGGAAATCTCCAAGTTCCAGCATACGATGGAGTTGTACTTCTCCTCCTATTGCCGAGTCTTGAACAGCGTGGGCTCCTATTTTTCCCAGGAATCGCTGCCAAGCAACACCCAGTTCAAGCAGTTTCTGGAAGCCCAAGGCATCCGCACCAATCATCCAGGCATGTTCGACATGGGCTATGTGGCTCGCGTCCGCCCTCAAGACCAATCCTTGTTCGATCATTTTGCGCTCGCCGAAGGGATACCCCAAGCGGAACGAACTGGGCTGCCAAAGCCCAGCCCGGAACATTATATTTTAGCGCATTGGGACGATTTTAGCGAGCGTAAAACCTCACCGATCGGCGGCTTTGATTTTCTTGAATCGGAACGTCTGGCGGCCATGCGCCAGGCGGGCGATACCGGGGAAATCACCAGTACGGGCAAATTGAACATCCACACGGGCAACGATGCCATGGTTCCCAACGGTTTTATTCTTTATGCCCCGGTGTATCGCCTGGGCGCGCCCTTGCGCACTCAAGCCGAACGGCAGGAAGCGCTTAAAGGATTCGCTTTCGCGTCGTTTTTTATCGCCGATTTCGGCCAAGCCATCTATCAGGCGGCCGGCGGACCTTTGATTGGCTTTGATGTCTATGAAGGCGATAAAATCGCCCCGGACAAGTTGTGGCACACCTCCAGAGGCCACTCGAACCCCGGCGGAACCCCCTCGCCATCCCGGTCGCCACGATTTGATAATATACAGCAAATCAATAGTTTAGGACGTGAGTGGACGCTTTATTGCGTGAGTTTACCCGAATTTGAGAATACCCCCGAAGTCAAAATCCCCACCCTAATGCTGCTCGCTGGCACCGGGGTTAGCATTCTGCTGTTCATTCTCACCTTGATCCAAACCCAAGCCCGGATTCGGGGTGAAAATTTGGCGGCCAAGCTCCATGTCATCACCCAAAAAATGCTCGTAGAAAAGGAGCGCATGTCGGTAACCTTAAGCTCTATCAACGAGGGGGTTATCACGGCTGACACCGAAGCAAAAATCGTCCTGCTAAACCGCGTGGCGGAGGAGAAAACCGGCCAAATCCTTAGCCACGCCAAAGGCAAACTTTTGGCCCATGTCTTCCGGCTGGGCGACCCGGATGCGCAAGCAAACCTGTCCCAGCGCGTTCAAGCCGTGCTAGAAACCGGCATCGTGTGGCACACCTCTCAGCCCGTCACGCTGCGCTCCCACGATGGCGTTAACCCGCCCATTTCGGCCACGATTTCCCCCCTGCGCGGCGCCCAAGGTGAAATTCACGGAGTCGTCCTCGTCTTTCACGACGTGACCGAACGGCAAAAGCTGCTGGAAGAACAAATCAAAACCGGGAAACTCGAGTCCATTGGCATGCTGGCGGGAGGCATCGCCCACGATTTTAACAACCTGCTCACCGCCATCCTCGGCAACATCTCCATCGCCAGCTTTTCCAGCGACCCGAACGAATGCCGCCAATGCCTGGTCGAAGCCGAGCAAGCTTGCGGCCGGGCTCGAGACTTAACCCAGCAACTCCTCACCTTCGCCAAAGGCGGCGCGCCCATCCGCAAAACCGCCGTGCTCGGAGACGCCATCCGCGAGTCCGCCCGGTTCGCCACTCACGGCTCCGCCACTCTCTGCGAGTGCCAGCTGCCGGAAGACATGTGGCCGGTGGATGCCGACAAGGGCCAGATCAGCCAAGTGATACACAACTTAGTCATCAACGCCGCCCAAGCCATGCCCGAAGGCGGGATCATCGAGATCCTTGCGGAAAACCTGGCGTTGGATCCCTGTAACCGCCAGAATATCGCCGCCGGCCGTTATGTGCACCTCGCCGTGACGGACCAAGGACCGGGCATTCCACCGGAGCACTTGAACCGTATTTTTGATCCCTACTTCACCACCAAAGCCAAAGGCAGCGGCCTGGGATTGGCCACTTGCTATTCCATCATCAAACGCCACGACGGCATCATCACGGTTGAATCCAAGCCCGGGGCGGGCACCCGCTTCGACATTTACCTGCCGGCTTCCAACCGGCTGCCGCCCCCCATGCCCTCCGTGATCGCCAGAACCACACCCGCCGCGGCCGCCATCTCCGGCAACCGCCGCATCCTCGTCATGGACGATGAGGAACCGGTGCTCCACCTGCTCACCAAAATGCTTAAAAAGTTGGGCTACCAAACCCTCGGCGCCGTAGATGGCGCGGAAGCCGTGCGACTATTCGCCGAGGCCAAAGCCAAACACCAGGCCATCGACGCGGTCATCCTCGACCTCACGGTCCCCGGCGGCACCGGCGGCCGCCAGGCGCTGCGCCAAATGCTGGCGATCGATCCCGGCGTCAAAGCCATCGTTTCCAGCGGCTATTCGAGCGATTGGGTCATGTCCAACTTCGAAAATCACGGCTTCCAAGCGGTCGTGTCCAAACCCTATGACATCGACACCCTCGCGAGCGCCTTGGAACAAGTCATTTGCCCTTCCTCAACCGCCCCAGGTTAATCCCGACCGCGCCCCAATGGGGTCGAGGGGATTACCCCGATAAGTTGCGCCCGTTTCCCCCGGTTTGCGCCTGAGCTACCCGATTGGGCTCGTTTCGGGGAGGAGCGGTAAAACCGACCTTCATGTCCATGTGATTACGGGGGCGGGCATGGTGCGGGATGAATTGAGGCGCGCCTCATGGCACGTCGTAGCCGGTTTTCACGTCGCCGCCAACGTTGGGGTTATCGACATTGAGCTTGCCGTCCGGACCGTAGGAAAACCAGTTGGGATCATAGCGTTTGCCGGCGAGGTTTTGCCGGAACAGAACGGCGAATTTGCCCGCGTGGAAATCGCCGAAGATGACGTTGATGGTCGGCTGGTTGGTCGGGTAAGGGTCCTTGAGCATTTTGTAGTGGTAGTCGTAATCTTCGTGATACACGACTTGGCCGGAGGGTTTGCGCATGGCCGTCGTTTTAAGACCGGGATACAGGACCGTGTTATCCCAGATCACGAAGCGAAACCGGTAGGAAACATAGTTCGTATCCGCGACCACCGGCGTGGTGACTTTATTGATCTTGTCGCTGGGGCAAAACCAGGACTTCGCGTTGCCCACGTTTAGCAGCTTGGCCACGCCGCCGTAAGTATCCGTGCGATACACCGTGTCGGCGGCGGTCTGACGATTGCCCGAGGTGGCGCCGAAGCTCAGGGCCGAAGGCAGTCGGTCCTGATAATTATCCGTGTAAAGCAGCAGCGATATCCCCGCCTGCTTGAGGTTGTTCAAGCAGGCGGTTTTTTGCGCCTGGGTTTTCGCCTTGGCCAAGGCGGGTAAAAGCATCCCCGCCAAGATGGCGATGATGGCGATGACCACCAGCAGCTCGATTAAGGTGAACCCCGCCCGGCGAAACCAGTAGCGCTTTTTCATAAGGGATGTCTGAACCGAATTTTACATCCGAATGCCGGTTCGGGATTACTTGGCTAACCGGAAAAACTGGGTGGCGTTGCCGATCGGCAGGGTCACCACATTCCGGCCATCCACGACGAGCACCGTTGCGTTAATCGCCGCCCACCGCGGGTTGGTGAGCGTGGACGCGCCTTCGATGGCGTAGCCCGCGGCCGCGGCCTCCCAGCTCACGAGAATATTATTGCCGGAGCGCTCGACGGTCAGTTCGACGTCCGCGCTGGGCTTGCAGCTAGCCAGCAGGTTGACCCCGGCCATGGAACCGCAAGGGCGGATCACCGCGTAGCGCACTCGGCTCACGGCGATCTTGGCGCGCACGTCCCCGTTATTGGCCGTGACGAACCGGGCGGCCGCTTGCGGCGTCTGGTTGACGCCGATGAATTTGATTTTCTCGATTTCCCAATACGCCGTGCGCCAGATATTGCTCCCCTGGAGGGTGACGTAATAACTGGAGGGCGTGTAGCCGAAAGCCTGCGCGCCGTTGACTTCCGTCATGTACACTTCGGGCCGGATGGCCGTGCCGACCAACGCGGGATCGTCGTAATACTCGATACAGATCGCCAGCTGCGCCGGAGGCTGGGTGCTCGGCCCCAGGGCTTCCTCGGTGATGGCGAAATTCAAGAAGGGATTGGCCGCCCCGGCGGTGCCTTCATCCTGCGCCGGATGGACGGCTAACCGGCGGTCATTGGCCGGCCCCGCCTCGGCGACGATCATTTCCTGGTCCCCCGTGCTGCTGCCCACGTCGAGCCCGTCCTTGATGTCTTTCGCCAGATCCAACTCGGCGTAATTGCCATATTTATCGGTGCAAATATCGGGGTCCTCGTAGCAATCCTCCAGGGGATCTTGCCCCGCGAGGACGTTGGTGCCGGTGCGCAGCACGGCCAGCTCGAAGCGGGACACGAACACTTGGCCGTTTTCCGAGACGAAGCGCGGCCCGGCGGTGTAGGCGCCGGCGTTCACACCCTGGAGATTCACGGCGGGAATGGTCCAAGAGCGGCGCACCCATTGGCCGGAGCCTTGCAGCAGCTGGCGATTGGCGGCCGCATACGTGCCGATGCCGCCCAGGTTGTCCGTGGCGTACGCTTCCGGGCCAAACCGCACCTCCGCCCCGGCGAACGCGGGGTCGTCATAATAATCCACACACACCTTCATCGCGCGCGGGTCGTTGCAGGGGACGCCGAGGTAATTATCGGTGACGCCGAAATTCAAGTACGAGCCCTCGGGACGCACGGCGCGCCGCTTGTCGCCCGCGGGGCCGACGCTGTTCTCCACCACCACGGTCTGATCGCCGTCATTGATAACGACCATATGATTCGTGGCGTTCGCGGCCAGGTCGATGCCGGCCAGGTTGGTTTCCGGCTCGGGATCGCAAGTGTCCGCGGCGGCGAATTTATTGATCGCGTCCGGCTCGCCGAACGCGCCCTGGGCGCCGAAGGCCACCACCCGCACGATCAGGTTGGCCGCGCCCTCGAAGCGAATCGTCCCGCCGTTCACGCCCCCATTGTCGTAACTCCCCTGGGCGTTGGCGGGAATGGACCCCACTAGGCGGGTGCCATCGGAATCGCGGACGCCGTTGGCGATGCGGAAGAGGATCCAATTCCACTTTTTATTCTTCGCCTCCACCGGCACTTGGCCACCCACGGGGAACTGCAGGTCCGGTAAGACGCCCGTGAGGAATTTGAAATCGCGCGGCTGGCCCTGGGAGTCAAAAAGCGCGGCGTCACCATAGGCCTGGATCAGAATGTCGATGGTCTCGTCGTCCGCCCAGTCCGCAAACATGGAATCGGCGATGTTCAACACCGAGCCGGTGACTTTTTTACCGGTGTGCCCGCCGATGGTGATATCTTCGGTGATCTGATCCCCGCCGCTGAGGATGCTCAAACCCTCAGTCCAGGCGTCCCCGGGAGCGGTGAACCCGCCGTCGGTGACGACGTAGTGAACGGTTTTGGTGGCGCTAAGGGTATCCGGCCATTTTTCCGGGTCGAACGGCCCGGTTTGCGCGAAAGCCCAATTGGATAGGCCAAACCAGACGACGGCGATAGCAAGGTAGAATTTATTCATACGACATCCCGAGACAAACATTGTTGGTGATGCTGTAACTTAACAAATAAAACCCGGGAGCGCTATGCTTTATGTCTCGTTCTCTGGCACTATAATCTCATTCCCGACCTTGAAATTATCCCGCCACCGGCTCATACTGACCGCATGCCCATCGAACGCGAGGATATCTGCCTTGCCCCGGACGAGACGTTCCGTCTCTTGCGCTGGACTCGGACTATGCGCCACGTGGCGATGGTCCGGGGAGGCGTGGCCAAGGCCATCGCGGGCCGCGGGGACCAATGGCATTACCACCGGGAAATGGAGCTGACGCTCATTGAAACGGGCGGGGGTACCCGGTTTGTGGCGGACCACATTGAACCGTTCGGGGCGGGAGACCTGGTGCTGATCGGCGCGAACGTGCCGCATTTCTGGTATCAGAAAGGCCCTTCGGCGGGCCGATCGCTGCAATGGAATTTCCCGCCCGAGCACGGGATTTGGAGTTTCAAGGAAACCGCCAGCCCCTTGCGCGCCCTCAGCAAAACCGCGCTACGAGGCCTGAGTTTGCGCGGGGAAACGGCCCGCCTGACCGCCCGAGAGTTGGCGAACCTTTTCAAACTATCGGGCATGTCTCGTCTGGTGGCGTTTCTGCGCGTGCTGGCGGTGCTAGCCGAGGCCCCGGAAGCGGATCTCCACCCCCTATCCGCCCAACCCTTCGCCCTCAACGGCACCGCCGAGCAACAGGAAGCGGTGAGTTGCGCCGTCAGCTACATCATCGCCCATTACCGCGAAGCCATCCGCCGCGAGGAGTTGCTGCGCCTCACCTGCATGAGCCGCGCCACC
>DBTJ01000089.1:0-1460 GCA_002306985.1 Verrucomicrobia bacterium UBA1319 | reverse complement strand
CGCCACCTTCGCCCGCCAATTCCACCGCCACGCCGGCAAGCCTTACTCGACCTTCCTCAACCAAGTGCGGCTCGAAGCCGTGTGCCGCGCCCTAACCGAAACCACCGAACCCATCAGCGCCATCGCCTTAAACCACGGCTTCAACCAGCTCTCCTTCTTCAACCGCCTTTTCCATCGCCAATATGGCCTAACTCCCAGCCACTATCGGGAAATGCGACGCCGGAATTGAGGCGAAACGAGGGTTATCGTCCGTTCCCGACGCTTGCCACCGCTCCCATCCGCGCCCACGCCACAGCCCCGAAAGTGCGCAAGCGGATAGCCCGGGAACACAACACCAGACCATCGCCTGGGAAGATCTGAGGAGCCGGTAATATCAAGCCAACCGCTTTCCCGCGCTTGGTCTTACCAGATGCCACCGCAACCACCAGCCCGCGCCGCCCAACAGCAGGGCCAGACATAACCCGGCACCCGGAACGAGGCGCGCCGGATCGGCTCGGCGCACTGGCGTACCGGCGGGACGCACCCATCTGACGTAGTTACTGGCGATCACGAGCGACGAGGAATTAGTCAGTTCCAGTTCAACCGCCGCCAGGTAACGGGCCGCGATGGCGTTCGCCATCTCGATGGCCTCCCCCGGGGCGTCGGCGACCACCGCCAATTGAACGATCTTGGCGGGCGCGCGCGTTTCAAAACGCAGGCGCCGGCGCAATTGCCGATAGGCCAGGTATCTGGGCGTGGAGGCGTAGTTAGTGGCATCCGCGAGCAACGGCTGGCGCGCCTCCAAACCGAACCGCTCGATCACGGGATAGAGCAGCCATTTGGACATAACGCGTTCCGATTCCATTATTTCGAAGCCGTGAGAGCCATACGACCATTGATTAGTGGGCGGGGGAAGTTTCGCGCGGGCGATCGCCAATTGACGGCGGCCGCCATCGATATCAGCGTAGATTTGGGCGGGCTCGGCCACCCATTGGCGCGGGTAGAGCCATCCGGTCAGGCACCCCGCGCCGGCGGATAGCAAGGAGCCCGCGAGCAAGGCCGCGCCAATTTTTGAGCGTAGTGTGGGACGCATGTGGGTTCGACACCCACCGGGAGGCAACCGTTCAGTCGGCCGGTACCCTCGCTCGCTCGTGTAGTGTCTCGCCATTGGTTGGAGTTTTGCGGCCAGGATTTTTGGGCATAGACAAGGCGCGAGCGAGAAGCATATCCACTAGGATCGGTGACGAGCGAGCAACGCAGTCTATGCCAAAAAGGACTGCCGCCCGGAGGGTTGCGTCGCTTTTGACCTGGGGCAAGGCGCGAGGAAGGGAGTGTATCCGCTGGATACAGGACCGACCGAGTCACGCAGCCCCAGGTCAAAAGCGACGCAACCCTCCGGGCGGCAGTCCTTTTTGGCATAGACTGCGTTGCTCTCTCGT
Source organism: Verrucomicrobia bacterium UBA1319 (assembly GCA_002306985.1). Taxonomy (GTDB): domain Bacteria; phylum Verrucomicrobiota; class Verrucomicrobiia; order Limisphaerales; family UBA1319; genus UBA1319. The sequence continues at coordinate 42 of DBTJ01000089.1, read as the reverse complement.
CACAGATCCTAGCGGATATGCTCCTCGCTCGCGCCTTGTCTA
>DBTJ01000215.1:29108-37906 GCA_002306985.1 Verrucomicrobia bacterium UBA1319 | reverse complement strand
GCCCCAGGTCAAAAGCGACGCAACCCTCCGGGCGGCAGTCCTTTTTGGCATAGACTGCGTTGCGCTCTCGTCACCAATCCTAGTGGATTTGCTCCTCGCTCGCGCCTTGTCTATGCCCAAAAATCCTGGCCGCAAAACTCCAGCCAATGGCGAGACACTACACTAGGAACCGACGCAGTTGGGCGCAGTCCAAGAGCGACGTTCCATACGGATATCCGGTAAAATCAGATTGTTCCGGCAACTGCTAAAACAAAAACCCGGCCTGGAAAGACCGGGTTTCGTTTCGGACACCACAAATCGATCGATCGGCTCGAAATAAATCAAGCCGGGCGAAGACTTCCTTCGCTTGCCTCACGCCGCTTCGGCCATGATGCATTCGCTCTTGCCGCGGATTTGTTTCTGCCGCTCGGCATGTAATCGGGCTGACGCGAGTTTTTCCTCGAGCAGCACGGGCAGTACCAACAATGGATAAGGTGTCATCCACGCCAAAGTGGCCGCCTCCGTGGCGGCATATTGATAACGAGTCATCAAATCCGGATTGGCTGATGGGACCGCCGCCCGCTTGAGCAACCAATCTTTGAACTGATCTAATTTATGTTCCGCCGCTCCACGAAACGGCGCGGCGGGAATGGCCACATCAAACCGGGTGTCATTCACAAACCGGGTGGGCACTTTTATAGTTCCAGCGCTCATGTCGTTTTCCTTTCTTTTGGCCGTCATCGGCCCAGTTACTTTTCTCAAATTATGCTTCACAAAATTGACCGGTATTTAACCGGCACTTAACTAACAAAAAACCCACGATTGTCTGGCAATCGTGGGTTTTCATTTTATTGGAAATTCGCTTTACAGCCCTGCTCCCACGATGCCAGGCGGCCCACCGCAAATGCGATGAACCAGAGCGCTCCATTGCTGGACGCGCTTAGCTGTTTGATTTGGCACGATTTGCATCATACTTAAAACACTTCAACGCCACCAATAAACACGATTCACTTCCCAATGTCAAAATATTTTTGTTTTTTTTCGCGACGCGAGTTGCGAGCGAAAACCTTGGCGTCACTGGAACGCCGCGCCAAATCGGATCGCCCAGCGCGGGCATGACGCGCCTCCCCTGGACGTTACGCGTTCCCTATCCAAGGCCCACCGCCAGCCGCTCGCGCGCGCCGGAACAAACGCCCCGCCCCAAACGCGAGCGTATATTTCGCCTGACAAGTGTCGTCATAAAAGGCACGCTGAATGCATGTCTCAGCCATCGCCGATCAAATTCTCCATCTGCAATGAGATATTCCAAGGTTGGAATATCGAGAACACGTTTGAGAGCTGCGCCGACCTGGGGTATGACGCGGTGGAAATCGCGCCCTTCACCCTCGCGCAATCAGTGACCGATATTGACGCCAACCGGCGGCGACAAATCCGCGCGGCCGCCGAAAAAAAACGGATCGCGATCGCGGGCATCCATTGGGTGCTTGTCAAACCGCCGGGCATGTACATCAACCACCCCAGCGAAGTCATCCGCAAACAAACCTCGGATTATTTTTGCGCGTTGGTGGATTTCTGCGCCGACCTGGGAGGGAAATTCGTGGTCGTCGGTTCTCCCAAACAACGGGACGTGATGCCTGGCGTATCCTGGCGGCAAGCGTGGGATTGGGCTTTGGACACTTTCCAGCCCGCGGTGGCTCGCGCGACGGAACGCGCGGTGACCCTTTGCCTGGAACCTCTGGCACCCGAAGAAACCAACTTCATCAATACCGCGCGGCAAGCCATCGAATTTACCCAAGCGGCCCGCAGCCCGCATTTCAAAATCATTCTCGACGTCAAAGCGATGTGTTCGGAAAACACCCCGATACCCGAGATTATCCGCCAATCCTGGCCCCATTTCGCCTATTTCCACGCCAACGATCGAAACCGCAAAGGCCCGGGGTTTGGCGACGTTGATTTCGCGCCCATTGCCCAGGCCCTAAAGGAAGTCGGCTACGCCGGCTACGTGTCCGTGGAAGTCTTTCGCTTCGAAGAAGGTCCAGAGGCGATCGCCCGTCAAAGCCTCGCGTATCTTAAACGCGCCTTTCACCCCGCGTGAATCCAGACTCGACAATCAGCCCGTCCTGCCAAATAGTCTCGGCTGCTTGTTATGAAAAAGAAAGCTTACGCCCTGGCTGGCGTCGATATCGACTTGGGTAACCGCGTTAAATCCCGGCTCCCGCAACTTTTGGCATCCACCCATCGCCCCGAGGTCATGGGTAAAGTTGGCGGTTTTGGCGGGTTGTTCGCCCTCAAGACCAGCCAATACCAGAACCCGGTTTTGGTTTCCAGCGTGGACGGTGTGGGCACCAAACTAAAAATCGCTTTTGCGGTCAAGCGGCATGACACCATCGGCCAAGACTTGGTGAATCATTGCGTCAACGACATTGCCGTTTTGGGCGCCGAACCCCTGTTTTTCCTGGATTATATCGGCACCGGCAAACTCGAGCCGGACGTGTTCAATCAAATCATTGAAGGATTCGCCAAAGCTTGCTCCGAAAATCATTGCGCGCTGATCGGAGGCGAAACCGCGCAAATGCCCGGCTTCTACCAACCCGGTGAATATGATGTCAGCGGCACAATCGTCGGCGTCGTGGAAAAGTCCCGAATCATCGACGGCACGCATATCCGCCCGGGCGACGCCGTCATCGGGCTGGCGTCAAACGGCCTGCACACGAATGGCTATTCCCTGGCGCGGAAAATCTTGTTTGAAGATATGGGTTTGAAACCGTCCAGCCGGGTGGCGGAATTCAAGCGAACCCTTGGCGAGGAGCTACTCAACGTTCACGTCAGTTACGGCATGCTCGTGCAGAAACTGCTCAAAAAACACAACCGATACGCGCCGAATAAAAAAGAGAGCCGCCTCGGCATTCGCGGTATTGCCCATATCACGGGGGGCGGTTTTATAGATAATATTCCCCGAGTTTTACCAAAACAATGCGATGTGGTTATTCGCAAAGACAGCTGGGATGTGCTGCCTATCTTTAAGCTGCTGGTGGAAAACAGCCGCTTGGATGAAACAGAGACCTACCAAGTTTTTAACATGGGTATTGGTATGACCTTGATTGCGGCTGCGGACAGCGCAGACGCCATATTGAAAACCCTACGCGCGGAAAAGCAACAAGCCTGGATCATCGGGGAAGTAGTCAAAGGAACGGGGCGGACCCAACTCGCGTAAGCGACTCTATAACCATTTTGTATTGGGCCGCAACCACTTGCGGCCCAATTTCATTTTTTAATCGGGTTGCGCCGGTGAGATTCCATTCGCTACCGTAAAAATTAACACCGTTTTTTACGCGCGCCCAACCTAAGGGTATTCACCAGCATACCTCAAGCGGCTTTCGGCCGGTAAAAACCATTGATTTGCACCATCCGCCTCTCGCTTCGGCAACCCGCTAACTAGGCATATTTTTCCAAACTGGGTGTCGGCGATTATTGGGAAAGTGTCTTTTACCCGCCACTAGCAAAACAATCGGGTACAAGGATATTATTCTGTCTATTCGAGCTTTTTTCACACCCTTTGGGTTTCTATATTATTCTGTTTTCCAAGTGTTTACACGCAAGGAGATTCATCGGATATATACTAAAGAAACAAGCTCAGCCGCAGCGGGTGAAAAAAACGGAAGATCACGCATAAACGCGTGTCCTGATATTAGACACATTCAAACGATATATGTCCATATATTAGACATCATGTTAATATGTATTTATTAACAATATTAGCGTTTCATGTAACGAAAAAGACGCTCTGAAACTTTTTTATCCGCATGTGTAATAATTTTAGGCGCATTTCAAACAAGAATCCAGCCATCGGAATGACATTTACTTCAAGCGGATTCCCGGCGGGTGAAAAGTGAGTTTGCCCCTGATAAATGACGGGAATGCACCTTTTTAACACAACATATTTATTGCAAAGCCGCGCAAGGTGTCTTATTTTGGGTTGTCTGATGTAGACATTTACCCGGATGTCGATACAAAAAAACATACAACTAAAGTTAGTAATGTCAAGTTAATATTTGACACAAAGGAGACCTGTGAACACAACAATTAAACCAGCCGCCGTTGCGGACCGCCCGGACGCAATTGTCATTCCCGCTAACGTCCGCGATTGGCCGCTTGCCCAAATGCCGCTATCCGTGCGTTTGGCGGGTGTGCTGCAAAAAATGGGGTTACGCACCCTGGGCGACTTAAACAGCGTTTTATACGATCAAGTTTTAAGCATGCGCAATTGCGGACAACGCAGCTTGCGGGAGCTTGAAGCCCTGGTCGCCAGAGTCCAGTCCGGCGAGTTTGATTATTCCCGCGTCAAAGGCTTGGGTCTGGATTTCTTAATTCAGGAATCCGACGAAGCCGTCAGTAAAATTCCCGAGCGCGAAGGCGAAATGCTGCTCATGCGCCTGGGTGGGCTGGGCCGCCGCCCGATGACGCTGGAAGAAATTGGGACCAAATTCGGCCTCACCCGCGAACGGGTGCGCCAAGTGGTCGATCTTTTATATCAAAAAGTGTATAAAAATGGCGGCCCGGCGGTGGATGAAATGCTGCGGCGCCTCGCCAAAAAGTGCCTCGAAAGCGTTTGCCCGCTCACCCCGGAACTGTTGCGCTCGTGGCTGGGGCCAAAAGGCCAAGGGGGGAAATATCCCGATGCTTTCTATGTGCGTTTGTTCGGCGAATTGAACGCCGACATCCCCGCGTGGCCGGATGGGCAAAAGCCTTATCCCAACCTGGATACCCGGGCCAAGGAAATCGTGCGGCCGGTCGCGGAGATCCTGCGCAGCAATATTTCCCCGTTGGACATGGCCGAAATTTATCGCCGCCTCATCGCCACCGGCCAACCCCCCAGCTTGAAACCGGGCGAATTCCTGCGCGCGCTCAAGCAATCCGGCTCCCTGACAGTCGAATTCCCCGAGCCCGACAAACCGCTAGTGCGGCTTTCGAGCTTACGTATTTGCGACTGGGTGCATCGCGTGTTGGCCCAATCCGAATTGCCTCTGCGTCCGGAGGAAATCATCACCCAAGCTCGTAAACTCTTTGGCAACGAAGTGCCGCCCATCTCCATTGGGGGATTGCGCAACTCGCTACGTCCCGAACAGGGCATTTATCTATTGGACCGCCGCGCCTTCGGCCTGCGCCAACACATCGCCTTGCCCGAACGCATTTGGCTCAAAGTGCGTAACGATGTCCACAAGATGCTCAAGGACGAAAACCGCCCGGTGTCCACGCGAGAAATGCTCAAACGCGGGCGTTTCAGCTGGGCCACCCAGTCCAACGTGCATGAAATCGCCCATATCCTGCGGGAAGACCCCCGGTTCGTCGACCTGGGTCGTTTCCTCTTCGCCCTGAAAGAATGGGGTTTGCAGGAGCGCGAACACATCAAAGATTTGATTCCCCAAGCGCTGAAGGACGCCGGGCATCCCATGACCGCCACGGAGATTCTGAAGGAACTCCGCCGGAAACGCTCGGTGGGCCGCGCCACCATCTCGGCCGTGATCCGGCATCACGAAGGCGTGAAGCATTTCGGCTTCGGTTATTATGGGCTGAAACACTGGAAGGAAGTGGACAAGAGCTTTTATGTCACCCAACCGCTCCTGGTCCGCCGCATGATCCTTAACGCCAAGCCCGGCTTAACCTTTGGCGGGCTCTGCGAGAAACTGAAAATCCCCAACAAAGGCAAGTTATCCAACCAGCTTTGGGACACCATCATCTCGCTGCGTCGGGTCAAAACCGAACCCAATGAACAGGGCGATAACACGCTCCTAATCCATAAAACTTGGAAACGGGAAGATCTCGACGAATTGGATTAGACGTCCAAAGATTTTAGTCTTGCGGATCCCAAAAAGCCACGCCCTTGCGCGTGGCTTTTTCTTTATCCCGAGGCAGGCAACCTGGGATGCATCAAACATCGCGGGGCAGTTCTCATTCAATTCCACGCGCTGGCTTCCGCGGGCGCGGACTCCGGGCAAGCCCTCCCCGGATCAGGCCCACATAACGGCGCGATTTTACACGCCGGTCCTCAGTCCAAATTCGGCGCCAGCCAGCGCTCGACTTCCGCCATCGGCAGGCCCTTACGGCGTTGATAATCCGCCAATTGATCGCGGCCAATTTTACCGACGCCAAAGTATTTAGCTTCGGGATGGGCGAAATAAAAACCGCTCACTGAACTGGCCGGTTGCATGGCGCAACTTTCGGTGAGCCGCAGGCCGGCGGCCTTCGCCGGGTCCAACACCCGCCACAAAATCTGCTTTTCGCTATGATCCGGACACGCCGGATAGCCGGGAGCGGGTCGGATACCCCGATAGCGCTCGTGTTGCATATCTTCCAAGGAAAGATTTTCGTCGCGGCCAAATCCCCAGTCGAGGCGCGCTTGCCGGTGCAAGTATTCGGCAAAAGCTTCGGCCAGCCGGTCGGCGAGCGCTTTGGCCATGATGGAATTGTAGTCGTCGTTGCTCTGTTCGAACTCCCGGCACAAATCCTCCACCCCATGGCCGCTGGTAACCGCGAATAACCCCAAATAATCGGCGGCTTTTTCCTTCCCATCGCCATGCTCAGAAACCGGATGGACGTAATCCGCCAAACAATGATTGGATTGCCCCGCGGGCTTGTCCATCTGTTGGCGCAGGAAATGGAAGACCGCCAGCGGCGTCCGCCGGTCTTCGTCGGCGTAAATTTCGACATCATCCCCCCGACTGTTAGCGGGATAGAAACCATACACTCCGCGCGCGTCGAAGCGCTTTTCACCAATAATCCGCGTCAAAAGCTTTTGGGCATCCTCCCAAAGCTCGCGCGCCCGCGCCCCGATTTCCGGATCTTCCAAGATGCGCGGGTAACGTCCCCGCAATTCCCAGGCATGGAAGAACGGCGACCAATCGATATAGCGCGCCAACTCCGGCAAGGGCACGCTCGAGAGCGCGCGCACCCCAATGAAAGCCGGCCGCGCCAACGGGGTGGCGGTCCAGTCCAGCACGGGTTTGCGAGCGCGGGCTTGCTCGAGCGACAAGAGCGGTTTCCGCTGCGAAGCTTGGGCGTAGGCTTGCCGCAACGCCTCCTGCTCCGTCCGGCATTGGGTGGCGAACGCGGCGCGCGCGGTTTCGCTACGCAAACTATTGGCCACTCCCACCGCTTTGGAGGCATCCAGCACATGCACCACGGGGTGGCGATACGAGGGGGCGATTTTCACGGCCGTATGCGCTTTGCTCGTGGTGGCGCCGCCGATTAACAAGGGCATCTGGAAACCTTCACGATCCATCTCTTGGGCTACATGGACCATTTCCTCCAGCGAAGGGGTAATCAGTCCGCTGAGGCCGATCATATCCACTTCCTTCTCCCGAGCGGTTTGCAGGATTTTATCCGCGGACACCATGACGCCCAAATCGATGACCTCCCAGTTATTGCACGCCAACACCACCCCGACGATATTCTTACCAATGTCGTGCACGTCACCTTTGACGGTGGCCAGCAAGATGCGTCCTTGATTGGATCGCTGGCTGGTTTTCTTTTCGGCCTCCAAGTAGGGCAGCAACACGGCCACGGCTTTTTTCATGACTCGCGCGCTTTTCACCACTTGCGGCAAAAACATTTTACCGCTGCCGAACAAATCCCCCACCCGGTTCATCCCCGCCATCAGCGGCCCTTCGATAATGGTCAAAGGCCGGGGATATTTCACCCGGGCTTCCTCGACGTCCGGTTCGATGAAATCGACGATGCCTTTGATGAGCGCATGCGAGAGGCGTTCCTCAACGGAACCCTGCCGCCAGGCGTCGGCTTTGGTTTCCACCACTCCGGAACCACCGGTTTGCTTCAACCGCTCGGCGTAGTGAATCAAACGTTCCGTGGCCTCGGGCCGCCGGTTCAAGATCACATCTTCCACTAAATCCCGCAGTTCCCCGGGGATCTCCTCGTACACCGCCAGTTGTCCGGCGTTGACAATCCCCATGTCCAATCCCGCGCGAATGGCATGGAACAAAAACACGGAATGCATCGCTTCCCGGACGGGATTATTGCCCCGGAAGCTAAAGGAGACGTTACTGATGCCGCCACTGACCTTGCACCCCGGCAAAAGCGCTTTGATTTTCCGGGTGGCTTCGATGAAATCGACCCCGTAATTATTATGCTCCTCCATCCCGGTGGCCACGGTAAGGACATTGGGATCGAAGATGATGTCCTGCGGCGGCAGGCCCACTTCTTGGGTTAAAATCCGGTAGGCGCGGGCGCAAATTTCCACCTTCCGCGCCACCGTGTCGGCCTGCCCTTTTTCGTCGAAGGCCATGACCACCGCCGCCGCCCCGTAACGCCGGATGGCGCGGGCGCGGGCGCGGAATACGTCCTCCCCTTCCTTCAAGCTGATCGAATTAACGATGGATTTGCCTTGGACACATTTGAGGCCGGCTTCCAAGACCTCCCATTTGGAGCTGTCCAACATGATCGGAACCTTGGAAATCTCCGGCTCCGACGCGATTAAATTGAGGAAATACACCATCGTTTTCACGGAATCGAGCATGCCCTCGTCCATGTTGATATCGATGATTTGCGCGCCCCCTTCGACTTGCTGCCGGGCGATGGCCAAAGCCGCGTCAAAATCCCCGGCTTTAATGCACTTGGCGAATTTGGGCGAGCCCGTCACATTGCTGCGCTCACCGATGTTCACGAAATTCGCGTCCGGCCGCAACGTCAGCGCTTCCAAGCCGCTCAACCGGGTGTACGCGGGCGGTTTGGCTGGCTGATGCGGGGCATAACCCGCCACCGCCCCCGCGATGGCGGCGATATGCGCGGGCGTGGTGCCGCAACAG
>DBTJ01000215.1:28496-28865 GCA_002306985.1 Verrucomicrobia bacterium UBA1319 | reverse complement strand
GCGCGGGCGTGGTGCCGCAACAGCCCCCCACGATATTAAGCCAGCCGTTGGCCGCAAACTGGCGTAACTCGACCGCCATGCTCTCAGGAGTTTCGTCAAAGCAGCCAAAAGCGTTGGGTAAACCCGCGTTGGGATAGCAGCTGATCCGAGTGGGCGCCAACGCGCACAACTCCTCCAAATAGGTCCGCATCTGCTTGGCGCCTAAGGCGCAATTAATGCCCACGCTGAGCAAGTCGACATGGGAAATAGAATTCCAAAAAGCCTCGATCGTCTGGCCCGACAAGGTGCGGCCACTCTTGTCCGTGATGGTGACCGAAACCATAATCGGCAACCGCCGCCCGCGCCGCTCGAATTCCGCCTCGATCGCAA
>DBTJ01000215.1:27707-28228 GCA_002306985.1 Verrucomicrobia bacterium UBA1319 | reverse complement strand
CAAAGCCGCCTTGAGCACGAGGGTGTCGAAGCTTGTCTCCACCAGCAGCAAATCCGCCCCGCCATCGAGCAGGCCGCGCACCTGCTCGGTGAAAGCGTCCACAAATTGATCGTAAGTATGCGTGCGCGCCGCCGGTTGATTCACATCGGTGGCCAGCGACAACGTCCGGTTCGTTGGACCAACCGAGCCCGCCACATAACGCGGTCGCTCCGGGGTTTTCCGTAGCATCCGATCCGCCGCTCGCCGGGCCACTTGCGCCCCCGCCCGATTCAACTCATAAGCCAGGGATTCCAAACCGTAATCCCCTTGCGAAATCGAGGTGCTGCTAAAAGTGTTCGTCTCGATCAAATCCGCGCCCGCTTCCAGATACTGGTAATGAATTTCTTCAATAACCTCCGGACGGGTGATGGAAAGGAGATCATTATTACCCTTGAGATCTTTGGGATGATCCCGAAACCGAGTCCCCCGATAGTCCGCCTCGGTTAACCGATAGGTTTGAATCATCGTCCCCATCGCGCCAT